>CAJIYV010000126.1 GCA_905181745.1 uncultured Actinomycetes bacterium
AACCGGCTTTAGGGATGCTGGCGTGGGTGCTGGCGTGGGTGCTGCCGTGGGTGCTGCCGTGGGTGCTGGGGTCGAAGGTGTGGGGGTCGAAGGAGTCGGAACTTCATTCATGGCGAGCCTTTCGCGGGAACCAGGTTGGTCGGCTGCAGAGGTTGCAGCACTGTCGTTGCGTGTGAATCAGTCGTAACACTACTTTCCTACATTTGTGAAGCTTTGCCTCGGATTTTCCCTTAATGTTAGGAAACTGTTGCAGTATTGATAAATATTGGCTGTGCCGGAGGGCCGTCGGTCAGGCCGTCTTCGACCCCTACCGAGGCCAGATCTTGGATTATCCCCAGACCGCTCGTCACCGAGCCCCAAATCGAGTATCCGGGCGGCAGCGATGTGTCCGCATAGACAATGAAGAACTGCGAGCCGCTCGTCCCTGGACCAGCATTCGCCATTGCGATGGTGCCGGCTGGATAATTGACGACACCCTCCTCAGGGAGGTTTTCGTCCGGCACGGAATAGCCAGGGCCACCGGAGCCATTACCGGCAGGATCCCCGCATTGCAGGACATAAATACCTTCGGTTGTGAGTCGATGACAGGAAGTGTTGTCATAAAAGCCACTACTCGCGAGAAATGCTTCTGAAGCAAGCGTTAATGGGGCGTTTGAGTCCAATGCAATTTCGATCACGCCGCAGTTCGTGTCAAGTGTCAACGTGGTGGGAGTGAAGTCCAGTGTCTGCGGGCCATCAGGATATGAAATATCGTCCTCGCGTGGCGTGCCCGCCGGAGTGCAGTCCACCGGAATGCCTGCGGTCGCAGTTTCGGATGCGGCGGAGTCTGTTGGAGTCTGACTTTCCTGAGCTATCGGGACGGAATCGTTGTTCGTGGTGGAGAAAACTGCGAAGCCGACGCCGGCAATTACCAAGCCGATGACCACAACGACGGCGGTAACGCGCTGATTACGCTTTGCGCGTTCGGCTCGCTGTGTGCGTTTGACTTGCTGGCGTTCGAATTTGGCTCGAGCAAGGTCTCGCTCACGTTTCTGACTACTCATGTGTCGGCTCTCCATCAGTTCATAAACAGGTTGTTGTGATGCAACTTTTTTTCAGTTCTGGTTCAACGAGGTTCCTAACAGTACCCATGGCTAGGCTGGCACCCTTATGTTGATCAAAGGTTTTCCCGCCGGCTCCTGGTCCACCAACGCTTATGTGGTGGCGGCGGCCCCAGGCGAGCCGGCCATCATCATTGATCCAGGCCAGGATTCTATCGAGGGAATCAATGAGATTATCCGTGCGCACCGGCTCACGCCCGCTGCCGTTATTTTGACCCACGGACATATTGACCATATTTGGAGTGTGGCCCCGGTAAGCGCCCAGTTCGCGATCCCGGCCATGATTCACGGCAAAGATCGGTACCGTCTGGCAGACCCGGCCGGAAGTAGTTTTGCGGCCGCGCGCGAACAGTTACTCGCCATGACGAAAGGCGAATTAGAACTGACTGAGCCAAGTGATGTTGAGGTAATTGAGGAGAACAAGTCCATGAATATCGCTGGCGTGGATTGGGAGTTCATTCACGCACCAGGTCACACTGAGGGCTCAATGGTGATCAAAACGCAAGACAGTGGTGATCTCATCGCTTTTACCGGTGATGTGCTTTTCGCCGGATCAATCGGACGCACTGACCTGCCAGGTGGGGATGCCCGTGCCATGCAGGAGTCGCTCGAGAGCGTAATTCTGCCCTTGCCTGATCACACCTTGGTGTATCCCGGTCACGGGTCCGACACGACAATCGGTGCTGAGCGAGCAACCAATCCATTCCTGAGCACAGGTCGGGGGCTGTAGACCATGGAAGCTATTAATGCACCTAAAGGCGTCCCAGATTATGTGCCTCCGCGCAGCCGAGATTTTTACACGGTTCAAGAGCAACTGAGTGCGCCTGCCCGGCTGAGCGGTTATGAGTACATAGAGTTGCCGGTTTTTGAGGCAACGGAACTCTTCGAGAGGGGCGTCGGTGCCAGTACCGACGTAGTACAGAAAGAGATGTACACCTTTACAGATCGCGGTGATCGATCAATCACGTTGCGCCCCGAGGGAACAGCCGGAGTGATGCGTGCCGTCATCGAGAACCGACTGGACAAGGGCTCACTGCCCGTCAAACTTTGGTACCGGGGCCCGTTTTTTCGAGCAGAGCGACCTCAACATGGCCGGTACCGCCAGCTGCAGCAGGTCGGGGTAGAAGTAATTGGATCAGTTGATCCCATTATTGATGCTGAAGTAATTGCAATTGCGGACCAGTCATATCGCTCACTTGGATTACAGGACTTCCATCTTGATCTGACTTCCCTAGGATGCTCGAATTGTCGGCCCACCTATCGAGTCCTGCTGCAGGAATTTCTCAAGCGGTGCGATCTCGATCAGGAGACTCGCGCTCGAGCCGAACTCAATCCGTTACGGGTGCTGGACGACAAACGAGAGGTTGTAGTGGCGCAACTAGTCAATGCTCCACTCATGATTGATTCGTTATGCGAGCAGTGCCAACAGCACTATGACGAGGTTCGCGAATACCTACGAGTTTTTGGAGTGTCCTGGAACGAGACGCCCCGCATGGTCCGAGGGCTGGACTACTACACACGCACCACCTTCGAGTTTGTGCACCCGGGTCTTGGCGCCCAATCTGGGATCGGTGGCGGAGGCAGGTACGACGGGCTGATGAGCGAACTGGGTGGGGCTGAGCTCTCGGGGATTGGATTTGGCCTCGGTGTCGATCGAACTCTTCTCGCATGTGAAGCAGAAAGACTTACCCCGTTGCGCAAAGGTATCCTTGATGTGTGTGTTATTCCTGTGGAAGCCGAAAGTCGCACACAAGGTGTTGCGCTCCTTGTTCAACTCAGGCGAGCGGGGATAGCGGCCGATATTTGTGTCGATAACCGGAGTATTAAAAGTGCCATGAAGGTGGCGAATAACACCAATGCACCGTTAGTGCTCATTATTGGCCCTGATGAACTCGAGACCCAGAGCGTGATTATTAAGGAAATGTCCAGCGGTGATCAACAGTCTGTGCTGGCAGAGCCCACTACCTTGATCCCGCAGTTACAAGAAATGCTAAGCACCCTAAGAGAGGAACAATCTTGATTCGCACGGCTGAAGCAGGTGCGCTCAACCGCGCAGATATTGGGCGTGAAGTGACGTTGGCAGGTTGGATCGCCAGCCGTCGCGATCATGGCGGAGTTGCTTTCCTCGACCTTCGTGACTCAACAGGTGTGGCTCAAATAGTTGTGCGCGATACTTCCGTAGCCCATGACTTGCGCGACGAGTACTGCATTGCAGTTACTGGAACAGTCGAGGAAAGACCTGAGGGTAATGCAAATCCGGATTTACCTTCCGGTGCGATCGAAGTCATCACGACAAAGCTAGAAGTACTGTCCACGTCTGCGCCACTGCCTTTCCCCATTGATGACCGAACGACTGTGAACGACGAAGTCAGGTTGCGGCACAGGTATCTGGACCTGCGTCGCAAGAGTGCGGGAGATATTTTGCGAATGCGTTCGCAGGTCAGTCATATTGCGCGCTGTGTTCTTATTGATGAGGACTTCATTGAGATTGAGACGCCTACATTGACACGCTCTACTCCGGAGGGCGCGCGTGACTTCTTGGTCCCTGTGCGCTTACAGCCAGGCAATTGGTACGCGTTGCCACAGTCGCCGCAACTATTCAAGCAGCTGCTCATGGTCGCGGGCATGGAAAAGTATTTCCAGATTGCACGGTGTTATCGCGATGAAGATTTCCGGGCTGATCGCCAGCCAGAGTTCACTCAGCTTGATATCGAGATGAGCTTCGTTGACCAAGACGACGTGATGGCGGTGGGTGAGCAAGTTATTCGCTCGCTGTGGCAGGGGATCTTGAAGTACGAAATTGGTGACATCGAGCACATGACGTATTTCGAGGCGATGCGTCGTTTCGGAAGCGACAAGCCAGACTTACGTTTCGATCTGGAGCTGGTTGACCTTACCGAATTTTTTGCAGATACTCCGTTCCGAGTTTTTCAGGCGGATTACGTGGGAGCGGTCGTGATGCCGGGTGGCGCGGATCAGCCTCGTCGAACATTTGATGCATGGCAAGAGTGGGCCAAGCAGCGTGGCGCAAAAGGTTTGGCGTACGTCACGGTCACAGAGCAAGGTCTTGGTGGCCCTGTCGCCAAGAATCTGAGCGATCAAGAACGCTCGGAATTAGTTACTTCAGCGGGTGCCCAAGTGGGGGATTGCATTTTTTTCGCCGCGGGACGTACTTCAGATTCTCGCGCATTGCTAGGTGCCGTGCGAAACGAAATTGCTGAGCGCCTCGATTTGGTAGACGAAAGTGTGTGGAGTTTTGTCTGGATCATCGACGCTCCGATGTTCGAAGAAGTTCAAGACGACACTGGGAAATGGGTGTGGACTGCGGTACACCACCCGTTCACCTCACCCAATGGCGATTGGATCAATAAGTTCACTGAGTCACCTGGCGAGGCACTTGCCTGGGCATACGACCTTGTGTGCAATGGCAACGAAATCGGTGGTGGGTCAATCCGTATTCATCAAAGCGAGATCCAAAGCCAGGTATTTCGAATTTTAGGACTCGATGAGCAAGAGGCCAATGACAAGTTCGGGTTCCTACTCGAGGCTTTTTCATACGGGCCACCACCACATGGAGGCATCGCATTTGGTTGGGACCGGATTTGTATGTTGCTCGCGGGTGCTAATTCACTCCGTGATGTGATCGCGTTCCCCAAAACTGGTGGTGGGCAGGACCCACTTACCGGTGCCCCAACGCAGATTACTGTTGCACAGCGCAGGGAGGCTGGCATTGATGCACAAGCAAAAAAGAGTGACTCCCAAGGAAATGAGTCCCCGCAAGCGGTTGCCTCGCAGAAGTAGGGACGTCTGGACACGGCTTATGGTTAACCGGTGAGTCTTTTTGAACAGGGTCCGACGGGGCCGTTAGCTGTGCGGATGCGGCCACAGGGCTTCGAGGAGCTTGTAGGTCAGCGACGGGCGCTCGCGGATGGCAGCCCTCTGCAGTTATTGCTCACGGGCGCCGGTTCGGTATCAGTTATCTTGTGGGGGCCTCCGGGTTCGGGCAAAACCACGATTGCTCATTTGATTTCACATCA
>CAJIYV010000127.1 GCA_905181745.1 uncultured Actinomycetes bacterium
CGTGACCAGTATGAATGCTTTGGCTGTCGGCATTGCCGCGTGGCGACTCGGAGCGGGCCGAGCCAGAAAAGAAGACCAAGTGTCCCTTGGCGCGGGCATTGCATTGCATGCGAAGCCAGGACAAGAAATTCAAGCGGGCCAACCACTGCTCACCATGTTCACCGACGAAGAGGGCAGGTTCGAAGTCGCACAACAAGCATTGGATGAAGCACCTATTACGATTGGGTCACCTGAGCAACGAAAACAACATCTTCCCCTTATTATTGAGCGCATCAGCTAAAGGAGTAAAATGCCAGAGTTAATTCCTGCCCCCGTTCAAATCCCGGTTCCTGGGGGAAAAGTTATTGAAGAATATGCCGGTCATGTCGCCACGGGCGACGACCGTGTGTCCATTGCCCACATGGTGGCTCCGGCTGGGTGGACCGAGCCCGAACAAACCCCAGAGTTTGATGAATTCACCGTTGTGTTGGAAGGTTCGCTCACTGTTGATTCTGAGCACGGGCCCACACTCGTTAAGGCTGGTCAAGCAATTGTTGCTCGAGGCGGTGAGTGGGTCCGATATCACACCGAAGACGGAGCCCGCTACATGTCTATCTGTGTCCCGGCTTTTATGCCAGACACGGTGCACCGTGCTGACGAGGATCATAACGTTTACGACCCGGAGTAAAAAGCCGTCAGAGCCAACTTGCATGTCGCCCAGAGGTTACGGCTGGGATCGCACCAGCGCAGGTGGGCTAAGTTGGGGGTATGAGCAATGACGCCGCAGCATCTTTCCCCGTTCCCCTTGATGTGATCATTGAAGCCCCCAAGGTGTTGCTCCATGACCACCTTGATGGTGGGTTGCGACCGCAAACCGTAATCGATCTTGCGGCAGCGTCCGGGTATTCTGAACTGCCTGCGACAGATGCAGAGTCACTGGGTCGCTGGTTTTCAGAGGCCGCTTACTCGGGTTCCCTTGAGCGTTACCTCGAAACCTTTAAGCACACGGTGGGGGTTACCCAGAGCGTTGACGCTCTTTCCCGGGTTGCGCGCGAATGTGCTGAAGATTTAGCGGCCGACGGTGTGGTGTACGCCGAAGTGCGCTTTGCCCCTGAGCTCCACGTGGAAAAAGGGCTTGCTGAGCGCGAGATCATCGATGCTGTTCTTGATGGCTTTGAGTCTGGTGTTGTTGCAGCCGCTAGCAGCGGTCGTACTATTCGGATTGGGGTGCTACTCACGGCCATGCGAACGGCCGCGAATTCACGTTCGATCGCCGAACTCTCTGTCCAGTATCGCGACAAGGGAGTTGTCGGCTTTGACATTGCTGGTGCCGAGGCTGGCTTTCCGCCCACCCGCCACCTTGACGCTTTCGAGTTTTTGCGCCGAGAGAATGCACATTTCACCATTCACGCGGGTGAGGCTTTTGGACTGCCTTCTATTTGGGAAGCGATTCAGTGGTGTGGGGCAGACCGATTAGGCCATGGTGTTCGCATTATGGATGACATCACAATTCAGCCTGATGGATCTGTCGAGCTGGGAAATCTCGCGGCATACGTCCGCGACCGACGCATTCCGTTGGAGTTGTGTCCCACCTCTAATGTTCAGACCGGTGCCGCCGAATCCATTGCATCCCATCCCATTGGTGTGTTGCGCACACTTGGTTTCCGAGTCACAGTGAATACGGATAACCGCTTAATGTCAGGTACTTCCATGTCACACGAGATGGATCTGCTGAGCCAAGCATTTGGCTGGGGGCTAAAAGACATGCAGTGGTTGACAACCAACGCGATGAAGAGCGCATTTATTGGCTTTGACGAGCGATTAGAAATCATCAACACTCAAATCAAGCCTGGGTATGCCCGGGTTCGCTCAGAACTGGAAATGCGACTGAATGATTAAATTACGAGTCGTGGTGAGGTAACCTATGGCCTCTATTCGCGGCACATGGATTGAAGACTAGGACCGCATCTAACTAGTGCGCCCCTCATTGGATCGTACCCGGGCAGTCATGGATCGAGTTGATACAGATCTTGAAATCGCCAAAGACATTGTGGAAATCACCGGGAAAGTGATTGAAGCGAGCGGTCGCGTTGAGGCTAAAACTTCCCATTGTTTTCTTTGGTAAGAAATTCAACCAAGTTGGTTATGAAATCGGTATTGAGTCCTTTATTTAATCTATTTGCAGGGCAATCGCCCAGAACCCCCGCATACCTGTCAGTACAGATCAAAGCTCGTCAGCGAGAGTCAGTTACATCCCCATTGGGTGCCATACGGTTTTCACTTCGGTGAAAGCGCGCAGGCGTGAAAGGCTCGGGGTTGCTTGCCAATCGGGGTTTACTGGGGCGCTGCGTACTCGCTTGACCGTTCCGGCTGCTTCAATTTGGAGAGCTTTTTGTAGTTCGGGATCGGTTATTCCGGTGAGGTCGAGTGCGTTTACGTCACCGTGGCTGGCAAGTGAAGGCATAATCTCGGCCGGGTCGCCGGTGAGAATGTTGATATTTCCGGCGATTACATCACTAGTTGCCAGGCACTCACTGAGGGTGATTGCTGGGATAGGTGAGGCCGTGCTGGCAATCACGATGACGGAGTTTCCGCTGGTGATGATCGGTGCGATCACACTGATCAACCCCAACAAGCTCGAATCCGCTGGGGCGACTGCTGCGACGACCCCGGTTGGCTCGGGAATGCTGAAGTTGAAAAACGGCCCGGAGACCGGGTTGGTGTTACCGAGTACTTGGGCGTACTTGTCGGCCCAACCCGCGTACCAGAGGACACGGTCAATCGCTTGGTCAGTTTGGTTGGTGGCCTTTTTGGCACTGACGGCTTCGGCGTCTTGTATGTCACTGATGAATTGGTCTTTGCGACCTTCCATTACCTCGGCGATTCGGTAAAGAACTTGCCCGCGGTTGTAGGCCGTGGCTTTTGACCACGAGTTGAAACCTGTGCGCGCCGCGAGGACGGCATCGCGGGCATCTTTACGACTGGCCTTGGCAACGTTTGCTAAGAACTCACCTTGGCTGTTTGTGGCTTCATAAGTGCGCCCTGATTCACTTCGTGGGAATGCTCCGCCCACAAAGAGTTTATGGGTCTTTCGGACTTCAATGCGGTCGTTGCCGATCATGAGGTCTCCTCGCTCGTGAGGTAGGCACCCAAGCCTTGCACGCCACCTTCGCGTCCGAAACCAGATTCCTTGTAGCCGCCAAATGGGCTTGTCGGGTCAAAACGATTAAAGGTATTTGCCCAGACAACGCCGGCCCGAACCTTGTTGGCCATTGCGAGAATGCGACTTCCCTTTTCGGTCCAGATTCCGGCACTGAGTCCGTAGGGAGTGTTATTCGCTTTCTCAATTGCTTCATCGGGGGTCCGGAAAGTGAGAACACTGAGTACTGGTCCAAAAATTTCCTCGCGGGCAATACGGTGGGCTTGCGTGACGTTGGTAAACACTGTGGGAGCGAACCAGAAACCTTTCTGTGGAATCACGCAATCAGGACTCCAACGTTGGGCGCCTTCATCTTCACCACTCTTGGTCAAGTCAATAATTCGATCGAGTTGCTCACGTGAATTAATCGCACCGATATCGGTGTTTTTATCTAATGGGTCACCTAGGCGAAGCGTGACCAGTCTGCGTTTGAGGGAATCAATTGTTTGTTCAGCGATACTCTCTTGCAGCAGTAGTCGACTTCCAGCGCAGCAGACGTGCCCTTGATTGAAGAAGATGCCGTTGACAATTCCCTCGACTGCTTGGTCAATCGGGGCATCATCAAAAACAATATTTGCCGCTTTGCCACCCAGCTCAAGGGTTAACCTCTTGTGAGTTCCCGCGATTTGTCGTTGGATCGCTTGGCCCACCGCGGTGCTGCCGGTGAATGCCACCTTGTTGACATCGGGATGCTCAACAAGCATCCGACCGGTCTCGCCGGCACCGGTAATAATATTGACGACACCGGGGGGCAGGTCCGCTTGCTGGCAAATTTCTGCGAAGAGAAGAGCAGTGAGGGAAGTTGTTTCGGCTGGTTTGAGCACCACAGTATTCCCGGTTGCCAGGGCGGGAGCAATCTTCCAAGCAAGCATAAGTAGCGGGAAATTCCACGGGATCACTTGAGCAACCACGCCCAGTGGACGGGGGTTATCGCCGTAACCGGCGAATTCGAGCTTGTCGGCCCAGCCCGCGTGGTAGAAAAAGTGAGCTGCTGCAATGGGAATGTCAACATCGCGACTTTCTCTGATTGGCTTGCCGTTGTCGAGTGTTTCTAGGACAGCAAGCTCACGTGAACGCTCTTGGATGAGTCGGGCGATGCGAAAGAGATACTTGCCACGATCGCGGCCAGACATCTTTGACCAAGTTTTGTCATAGGCCTTGCGCGCAGCCATCACGGCCGCATTGACATCTTCCTCGTTGGCGTGCGCAATTTCGGCGAGTACTTCTTCGGTTGCGGGGTTAATTGTCTTAAACGGATTGCCATGTCCAGGGGTGAATTCGCCATTAATGAACAGATCGTTGGAACTGTTAATGTTCACGATGGCGGTGGACTCCGGGGCCGGAGCATATTGGAAAGTCATTGGCGTCTTCTCTCTCGCTCTAATCAATTGTGACGTAGTCGGGGCCCGAGTAATGGCCAGATAGCATTTTTTGTCGTTGCTGGAGCAGGTCGTTGAGCAAAGTAGAGGCTCCAAAGCGGAAAAGGTCTGGGGTGAGCCAAGCATCCCCCACGGTTTCATTCACCACAACCAAATATTTAATTGCGTCTTTACTCGTTTTGATTCCGCCGGCGGCCTTCACGCCAATCCTGACGTTCGTCTGCGTGTAATAGTCGCGAACAGCCTCTAGCATCACCAAGGTCACGGGCAACGTTGCTGCAGGAGCCACCTTGCCCGTGCTGGTCTTGATGAAGTCAGCACCGGCTTTCATGGCAAGCCAGCTGGCTTTTCGGACATTGTCCAAAGTCTTTAACTCACCGGTTTCAAGGATTACTTTGAGGTGGGCGTCACCGCATGCCTCCTTAATGGCAACGATTTCTTCAAAGACTTTGCCAAAATTCCCAGCAAGGAAAGCCCCGCGGTCAATCACCATGTCAATTTCATCGGCACCGGCAGCAACCGCCTCTCTCGTGTCAAGGAGCTTTACGCCGAGTGAGGCCCGACCACTGGGGAATGCGGTAGCCACCGCGGCAACGTGGATTCGATCCCCGACAACTTCCCGCGCAGCGGGGACTAGGTCGCCGTAGACACAGACAGCGGCAACGCTCGGCGTAGACGGGTCGGTCGGATCAGGATGCAGGGCTTTTGAGCACATTGCTGCGACTTTGCCCGGAGTGTCCGCGCCTTCCAGCGTGGTCAGATCTACCATGGAAATTGCGGTGTCAATTGCCCACATCTTGGACTCTTTTTTAATCGACCGTGTTCCTAAGGCTGCTGCCCTGGCTTCAGCACCAACTTGGTCAACGCCGGAAAGCCCGGCGAGGAGCGCCTCCAAGCCCTTATGGCTTGAGGGGGTCTGCAGGTTAGGGGACTGGCTGTCAACGGGCTGACTATCAAGGGAAGACACGCACCAAGCCTACCTGTTCGGGCGCTGAGATCGTTCAGCTGAGCCAAGTGCCGGCGGCTTTAGCCATTGCTGCGAGGTTTGCCGCCGCTTGGGCTCGCGCAGCGGCCAAATTAGTGTCCTCCACGCCCACTACGCTTTGCAAGTAGACCTTCACCTTCGGCTCAGTGCCGCTGGGTCGCACGATCACTCGGCCACCACCGCCCAGATTGAACAACACACCATCAGTTGGAGGTAAGAGCTTCGTGGCCACTGCCAGGTCAATAAATTCGGTGACTTGCGCCCCTGCGATTTCGGTGGGCGGATTGGAGCGCAGTCTTCGCATGATCTCCGGGATGACTGCGAGATCACTGACTCGGACCGATACCTGGTCAGTCGCGTATACGCCCACTTGCATAGCGATGCGATCAAGTTCGCTCTGAAGTGTTTTATTGTGTGATTTGAGGTGCGCGGCGAGTTCCATGACTTTAAGTGCCGCGGACAGTCCGTCCTTGTCTTTGACCGCCTCGGGGTCAACGCAGTAGCCGAGGGCTTCTTCATACCCGAACACCAAACCGGGGATTGGACCAATCCATTTGAATCCGGTCAAGGTCTGTTGGTACTCAAATCCTGACTGCTCGGCAATTGCCTTAAGCACTGTTGAGGAAACAATTGATTGCGCCATTACTCCAGATTTGGTTGTGCTTTGCTGTGCGATCCAAGAGCCAAGGAGCGCACCAACTTCATCGCCATGCAGCATGCGCCAGGTGGACTTGTCATCAGTCGTGGGGATCGCTACGGCGCAACGGTCAGCATCGGGGTCATTCGCAATTACTAGATCTGCATTGTGTGAGATTGCGGATTCGATTGACAGGTCAATTGCTCCGGGTTCTTCTGGGTTGGGAAATGCAACCGTGGGGAACATTGGATCGGGTTCGAACTGTTTTTCAACTTTGATGGGATTGGGGAAGCCAGCCTTGTGAGCAAGCTCCATGAATGTTTTTCCACCCACGCCGTGCATTGCCGTGTAGACCGTTTTCAAATCTGTGTTGCCGCTGATCTCTTTACTAACAAGTTCAGCGGTGTGGTTGAGATAAGCCCTTTCGGTGCTGCGGTCCAGAGTGGTCCAGGTGTCGCCGTGGGGAAGGTCGCGTACTGAACCCGCCTGTGTTAGTTGCTGGATGTAATCGGCGATTTCAATATCTGCTGGCGGAATGATCTGGGCCCCAGACGCAAGGTAGACCTTGTAGCCATTGTCTTGTGGTGGATTGTGGCTTGCCGTCACCATAACTCCTGCATCTGCCTTGAGGTGTCGAATTGCATATGCAAGAACCGGCGTAGGGACAGTGTGTGGAAAAAGCAGGGGAGTGATTCCTGCGCCACTGAGAATCTGTGCGCTGACCTTGGCAAAAAGCTCCGAATTGTGACGTGCGTCGTAGCCGATCACGACACTGCCGCCCATGCCTTTGTCGTTGAGGTAGTGCGCGAGGCCTGCTGCAGCTCTGGCAACTACGACCAGATTCATGCGATTGGGACCTGGACCCAACTTTCCACGCAGTCCGGCCGTACCGAATTGAAGACTTGCCCTAAAGCAATCGTGCAATTCTGCTACCGCCAGCGGGTCCATCTGTCCGGCACGCTCTAAC
>CAJIYV010000128.1 GCA_905181745.1 uncultured Actinomycetes bacterium
TCGCCAACGACGTCCAAAAGTATGAAAAGAACGGGCTGATACTTGATGCTGTGGACAGTGGGCAGGTCGAGTTGGGTCTGATTAATCACTACTACTGGTTCCGCAAAGCCGCAGAGGTTGGAGAGGATTCAATGCGGGCACAGATTTCCTTCGCCGATCCTAAGGATCCGTTATCTCTTATCAATGTCTCCGGCGTTGGACTACTTAAAAAGTCGCAGGAAAACCCAAACGCAATTGCTTTCGTAAAGTGGCTAATGTCAAAAGAGACCCAAGAATGGTTCGCAAATACCACGTACGAGTACCCATTACTTCCTGCCGCTGAGGCAGCCGAAGGCCTACCTGCCATGGACTCACTCCTTGGACCTGACATTGATCTTGCTCAATTGTCGGATTTGCCAGCAACTCTCAAGCTTCTCCAAGATGTCGGGTTAATTTAAATTCCGATGCCGTCAGCTCCCACGCCCAAAGCGCCGCGGCTCCTTTTTTGGGGGGCCGCGGCCGCCGCAGCTATTGCCGCAATACCACTGGTATATCTAGCAATTCGAATCACAGGGTCTGGGATCGACAGTATCTTGGAAGTGCTCTCGCGAGGTCGCACGTGGGAAACGGCCGGTACAAGTCTTGGATTAGCCCTCACGGTAATTATTGCAAGCCTAGCGATTAGTTACCCCACTGCTTTGATACTGACCCGAGTTCAAGTTCCATTCCCGCGGTCCTTCTTCACTCTGGCAGTTCTTCCGCTGGCAATACCTTCCTATGTGGCGGCTTATGCCTGGCTTGCGCAATTCCCGGCAATGTCTGGGTTCTGGGCAGCAGCCCTAATTCTCACCTTGGTGAGTTTTCCCTACACATTTCTTCCCATCATTGTGTCCTTGCGAACCTCAGACCATTCATTAGAGCAAGTTGCGCGATCGCTCGGTAGAACTCCAATAACGGCTTTTCTCGCGACGTCTTTTCGACAAAGCACGCCCGCGGCCGCTGCTGGTTCACTGCTTATCGGTCTATACGTTCTGTCAGATTTTGGCGTCGTGGCTCTCTTCCGCGTCGATACGTTTACTAGGGTCATCTACTCCACATATCGGGCAAGTTTTGATAAAACCTCTGCAGCTGTCTTAGCTGGGATATTGGTACTGCTGGCAATAATTCTGATCTCTCTCGAGCGAAAAGCCCGTGGCCGCACCCTGCGTTATCGCCCTGACCGGGGGGTAGCGAACTCGCTGTCCAGACTCACTTCAACACGAGGTATCCGGAGCGCAAGTGTCACCTGGCTAACTGGACTAGCAACGACCTCACTCCTAATTCCGACCGCTTCCCTCTTTATTCTCATGTCCGAGGGAACTCGAGCGCTGGATTGGGGTGAATTAACGACTGCAGTGGTCAACACCGTTGTCGTTTCCTTTGTTGGGGCGGTCATCGCCGTGGGACTCGCTTTACCTATTGCCGCACTCACCTCGCGCTTTCGAAATAGAAAGTCTGCCGCAATTGAATCTTTGTCTTACTCCGGCCTCGCGCTGCCCGGTGTTGTCATCGGACTCTCGCTTGTGTTTCTCTCCATCAACGTGTTCCCCGCAATTTATCAAAGTTTCTTTTTGCTGGCGTTCGCATATGCCGTCCTATTTTTGCCTAAGTCGCTCGGTGCATCTCGATCGGCTTTCGAATCAACCCCACCAGTGCTCGAGCAAGTTGCCCGTTCATTGGGGGAAAAACCGATGAGTGCATGGATGTTCACCACCGGTAGGCTTTCGTTGACAGGCGTAGCGGCTGGCGGCCTGCTCGTTATGCTCACATCCATGAAGGAACTTCCCGCAACTCTTATGCTTCGTCCAACCGGGTTTGAGACTCTTGCTACGGAATTGTGGAACAGAACCGAGCTCGCAGCATATGGAGCCGCTGTTCCTTATGCCTTAGCGTTGATCGCTGTGGCAGCTATCCCGGCCTTTTTACTGTCAAAAGCAATTTTGGTGACAAAATCCGAAGAGAAAAGGCCCACCGAAATTTCGATCTCAGCATGAAAGCCATAGAAATCTCCGGCGTTTCTGCAGGATACGGCGGAGAACCAGTCATAAAGGAAATCGATCTCGCGGTTGACTCCCAACAACTTCTGGCAATTCTTGGTCGCAGTGGATCCGGAAAGTCGACCCTAGTTAAGACTATAACCGGATTTATTCGGCCCTTGTGTGGGAAAATTTTTCTTGATGGGGTTCAGGTCGCTGGGCCAGAGGTCTTTGTGCCGCCCGAATTACGCAATATTGGTCTCGTTCCGCAGGAGGGGGCCCTATTCCCGCACCTCAGCGTTGCCCAAAATGTGGAATTTGGAATACGGAAGGAAGCCCGCAAAGATCTCCGGGTCCAGGAACTCCTCGACCTTGTGGACCTCCGTGAATTGGCACGTGCACGGCCCCAGGAACTGAGTGGAGGGCAGCAACAGCGAGTGTCCTTGGCACGTGCGCTTGCTCGACGCCCTAGTGTGATTTTGCTTGATGAGCCCTTTAACGCCCTCGACGCCACGCTCCGCGATCATGTTCGTGCTGACATCGCTGAAATTTTATCTCACACATCGACAGCCGCGATCCTCGTCACCCATGATCAAGATGAGGCACTTTCTACAGCACACGCAATTGCTTTGATGGATCTCGGTCGAATATTGGCATTTGGCTCACCTCAAAGTCTTTACCAATCACCAAATTCAATACCCGCCGCAAAGCTGCTTGGTCCGATCAACGAAATACCGGGCACGGTCGCCTCCGAACACATTGCGGACACTGAGTTTGGAGAAATGACCTTTGACACACACCAGTTAACTGAAGTTGGCACTCGAGGCACGGTACTCACAAGACCTGAGTCGATTGATTTCGGTAACCAAGGGGCCTCAGCTCTGGTTGAATCCATCCGTTTTCATGGTCATCAGGCATTGGTCACGGTCATCACCCAGTCAGGCTTGCGGCTGAAAGTGCGAGATGAACAGTCAGTTGTGTCACATATTGGAGACACCGTGCAGTTAGTTTTTAATGGTGCGAATACCTTTATCCCTGCAAGTGAGACAAGCGGAAGACCCTGACCGCTTAACCTTTGGAGTCTCTTCCAAGGTTTTGAGCTCTAGATACATGGCTGCTTGGGAAGTGTGTAGGAGCGGGCACCACTACCCCCCTTCCCCCCGCGATATTCTATGAAGGGGAGGGGGGTGGTACTTTTTAGGTAAAGCTAGGCTAACCTTACCTTATGGTCATTGCTGGGGTGCAGCTAAGCACAGGAGTTCGCCAAGGAGAACGAAAATTAACCCTCGATTGCATGAGTCTACGCACCGGAACGGCATTCGTTTTTGAAGAAGAGAACATCAGTTACCCCGAGCTATCGCGACGGGTGAAGCAGCGTTCGAAAGAGCTCGGCACACTTCGCCGGGTTGTTCTGATCGAAACGGCGAGCCACCCGGAGCCACTAATCACCTATCTTGCTTGCGTAACTGGTGGTCACGTGGCCCTGCTCGTAGGTGCCGCAAGTCCATTGCATGCAGGCTATTCAGAAATTGAGGCCGAGTACCGCCCGGACTCCACGATGCGAAGAAATGCAACCGGCTCCTGGGATCTGACAAGCAATCGTGAAGTTCCCCTGGGTGAACTCAATTCCGAACTTTCCGTGCTCTTATCTACCTCAGGCAGCACCGGGTCACCAAAAATGGTGAAGTTGTCATACGACAATCTAGAGAGTAACGCCCAAGCTATTTCTCAATACCTATCCCTGAATACCCATGATGTAACAGCGACCCTCCTGCCTTGGTCCTACTGCTACGGATTGTCAGTGATAAATAGTCATCTTGCCTCGGGAGCAAAAGTAGTGCTCACCGATTTATCCGTTGCCGATTCTTGTTTTTGGGATCTTGCCGTCAACACAAAGATTACAAATATTTCGGGTGTTCCCTACTCCTTCGAAGTAATGGAGGAAAAAAAATTTCAGCCAAGCCAAGTCCCCAGCCTCCGTTTGATCACCCAAGCCGGTGGTCGGATGGATCCGAATGCAGTTGTCCGGTTCAGTGAAATGTGCCGGGAAAGCGGATGTGACTTTTACGTGATGTACGGCCAAAGCGAAGCGACCGCGCGCATAGCGTATTTAGAACCGGCACTCGCACAGACCCATCCAGACTGTATTGGTAAACCTATTCCTGGAGGCAACTTATGGTTGGAGCCTGTTTCTGACGGCCCCGCCGGGTCGAGCGAGCTGGTCTACAGCGGACCGAACGTGATGATTGGGTATGCCTTTGAGCGAGGCGACCTCGCCCTCGAACGACAGAGTGAGGTTTTACACACCGGAGATTTAGCAGAGCTAACTGACAGTGGTCTCTTTCGAATCACCGGAAGAATGAATCGAATTGCGAAACCTTTCGGGATTCGTGTTGATCTGGATCGACTCGAGCGGATCCTAAGTAATTCGCGTGACGAGATCGCCTGCGTAGAAACGCCCTACGGTCTGGCAATAATCGCTAGCCCTCGGGATCACGATACTGATCACGCTGACAAGGACATTTTAGCGCTGGCACGAAACGTTGAGTCGGCAACAGGGCTTCCACTGTCGGCAATAAGGGCAGCCAGCATTCGCTCTATTCCCAGGCTCAAAAATGGTAAAGTCGATCACGTAAAAATCCAAGAAATGCACCAGGCCAGCGAGATTTTGGCCGAAAAGTCGCCACAGCCCACACAGAACAAGCCAGGCGATGCCGGAGAGATCTTGGCCCGCATACTGCGCAAATCTCCCGTTTCTAACGAGGACTCATTTGTCAGTTTGGCTGGGGATTCAATGTCGTACGTCGCAGTTAGTGCTGCACTGCAGGACCGCTTTGGCGCCCTTCCTCCTGGGTGGCAACGCCTGACTGTGGCAGAACTCAACGAATTGGAGCGAGCTCCTAGCCGGTCGTTCCTCACGAGAACGAGACTAGATGTGATGGCGTTACTGCGCACAATCGCCATTGTCTTAATCGCTGGCTCCCACATTGGGGCTTTTGATATTCGTGGTGGAGCCCACCTTCTTCTGGCTCTTGCTGGATTTAGCTTAGCGAAATTTCATCTGACTGAGGCTAACCGTCACCTGCGAACGCGACGAATTGCTACGAGCGCCGGCCGCATTATTTTTATCAGTTTACTGTGGTTGGTACCACTAGTGATCTTAAACAATTCATACGGACCGAGTGTGATGTTCGGAATCAATTTTTTTGGCCCTGACGGTGGGGCGCCGGAGTGGCGCTACTGGTTCCTCGAAGCCTTGATTTATGCAATCGCGGTGACTGCAGCACTCTTGTTTCTACCACCGGTCGATCGTCTTGAACGACGGTGGCCGTTTGCGCTTCCCGTGTTTCTCATGGTGATAGCGACAATCATCTCTTTTCTATTTGCAGCTCCAGAAGGTCCCGGCACGATGTACACGCCACTTGTTGCCGGTTGGCTTTTTGCCGCAGGATGGGCATTGCAACGCGCCCCTGACACTGCACGGCGGCTCCTGATCCTTGTCGCCGTTCTTGGCGTTGGATATTTCTTCTTTAACCGGCCTGATCGAGTTGCGATCGTTGTGGGCGGGCTTGCATTAGCGGCTTTCCTGATGTGGGTACCGGTGCCGCGGGTTGTCGCTATGGCAGCAACTCGCGTGGCAGGCGCCTCATTAGTTATCTACGTTTCGCACTACCAGATTTACCCATTACTTGGAGATTATAAATGGGTGGCTTTGGTGGTCTCCCTCGTGGCAGGGGTCGCAATGTGGACATGCTTAGAGATGCTACTTCGACAGATATCACTGCAACGAGACCGGCTCAGTAAATTGAGTCCTTCTGGGTCTAATAGATTCCATACGGCGTTTTCAGTGCGCAGAAACGCGTCCCATTCGTGACCCTGCCCCTCGTGAGAACCGGCGTGGACCTTGTCTCAGTGGCCCGTTTGCAGCACCTTCTCGCTGTTGTCGGAGAACCCTTTAGTCGAAAAACTTGGACGACCCAAGAAGTTACTGATTGCGCAGGCCGAACCGAAAGCCTCGCCGCCAGGTGGGCTGCAAAGGAAGCGACTCTTAAAGCCCTTGGGGTAGGGGTTGGTGAGATCCCGATGACCGACATCGAAATTTATTCGCAGCAGAGCGGAGCCCCTGAGCTAGCACTTTCCGGACGCGCCGCAGCGGCCGGGCGTGACGCGGGACTAAATTGCTGGAGCGTTTCGCTTTCGCATGATTCGGGCTTGGCGATCGCCTTTGTCATTGGTCTGGGAGCGTAGTTCTTACGTGCAATTGAAAGTCGCCCAGAAACCCCTCGCCCTTATAACCTCGGTTAAATACCAATGCGCGCATCTATAAGTCTAAATTCCCACGTTCGAGTTCATTAATCTGGCGCGGATCAACTTTCCCCGAGGCTAGTCTGAAAGAAACATCGTTAGTCTGGCATGCTTAAGGCGTGGATCGAGATCAAATAGCTGAATTTAATGAGCTCGGCGCAACCGTCGTTCGCGGGCTTTTCACGCCCGATGAAGTGAACATGATCAGACTTGGGATTGAAAAGAACTTAGCCAATCCAGGACCGATGTTTAAAATTGCCAGTCAGCCCGATGATCCCGGTCGTTTCGTTGAAGATTTTTGCAACTGGAACCGCATCAATGAATATCAAACAATTGCATTTGAGTCTAAGGCAGCTGACGTCGCACAAGATCTGATGGGTGGTTCGAGCGTGCGCCTCTTTCATGACCACTTGCTAGTAAAGGAACCCGGCACCCAGCAGGAAACCCCGTGGCACCAAGACCAACCGTATTACAACGTCGATGGTGACTTGAACTGTTCCATGTGGGCACCGGTTGATCCGGTCGCCCTAGAGTCAACCCTTGAGTTCAACGCCCGCTCCCACAAAAAAGGGTGGCTCATCCCACGAACCTTTATGGACAATCAAGCCAAATGGTTCCCCGAAGGCGCCATGTCGGAAATCCCCAAGATCGAAGCCGATCGGAATGCCTTCGAGATTCTTGGCTGGGAACTACAACCGGGCGACGCCGTCTTCTTTCACATGTTGACCATCCACCATTCATACGGTGTACCTGGACCGAACCGGCGCCGCGCATTCTCGCTCCGATTCTTGGGCGATGACATGGTTCACGCGCCACGAGACTGGATCACCTCACCCAACTTTGATGGCCTCAATCTTGAGATACCGGATGGTGCACCGATGGAGCACGATCTGTTCCCCCGGCTCCGCGAAGCCTCAAGGAGCACGTCTGAGTAAGCTGCCGCTACATCTGAGCCCCTTGGCCGCCGTACCCGACCTCACCGGTCAGTATGGCTTGAGCCGCGTTGTGCCCCGGTATCCCCGATACACCTCCGCCTCTGGCTGCACCACTGCCACACAGAAAAACCCTGCCATGGGTGGTTTCCACACCCCACTTCCCGACCTGGTCACTTTCCATCGCCCACGGCCAATCCAAAGGTGTGTGAAAGATGTTCCCCGTCGGGATATTGAGGCTGTGCTCGATATCAAGGGTGGTATTTACTTCCATACAGATCCTGCCGCTGGAATCTTGATACAGACAGTCTTCAATCGACTCGTCAAGGACCGAATTCAAAGTCTTCAGCACTGCCTTTTTTGCATCTTCACGTGTATAGGGACTTTCATTGCGAAAGAAAAGTTCATGGGGAGTGTGCAAGGCAAAAAGGGTGAGGGTGTGTACGCCTTGTTCTTGAAGTTCGGATGAAAGTATCGACGGGTCTGTCAAGCTGTGACAATAGATTTCAGCAGGTAGTGGGTCTGGTAGTTCGCCCGCGACCGCGATTGCAAAAGCACGTTGGAGCTGTTCATAACTTTCATTAATGTGAAATGTTCCATTAAATGCCTCAAGCGGACTGCCGCCACGGATCCGGGGAAGGCGTTTGAGCAACATGTTGACCTTGATTTGCGCACCACCATCGGGCAACGGAATTTCACGTTCCGGTTCTCCCAATAGTTGCGCAAGAACTGCCGGTGCCGCGTTCACCAAAACTCGCGTGGCCGTTACCTCCCCCGTTGGAGTTCCAACAGTGACCGAACCTTCGCTTGGGCTAATCCACGAAACGGGTGTGGACAGTGAAATCTGCACACCGAGGCCTCGGGCAATTGCATCAAGTTGACCAGTGACCTGACCCATTCCACCTACAGGCACATCCCAGTCACCGGTTCCGTTTCCGATCACGTGATAGAGGAAACAAATATTTGCTCGCTTGTCATCACCGTGGGCGTCCGCAAAAGTTCCAATCAGGGCATCGGTGAGAATAATTCCCCGCAGGACATCATTAGAGATAGATTTTTCGATGACCTCCCCCAATGGCCTTTCAAAGAAGTCTTCCCAATCCTCCTCACTGTCAATTAGGGTGCGCATTTGATCACGCGAAATAAGAGGTTGGGTCAAAGTGGGAAAGACTTTCTTGGCGATCCGGGCTGTCCGGGCATAAAAGTCGATCCACGCTGTGGCGTCCGTCTCATTTCCGGTGAATTCGGTGATTCGCTGGCGTAACTCGCTTTCATGATCTGCAGGGATCACTAGACCACGATCCGGCTGCTGCGGATCAGGGGTGAAACTGGAAATAGATCGCTTCACTGTGGTGAGTTCCATCCCCAGATCACCGCGGATCTGCTCGGGCAACAACGAAACGAGATAGGAGTATTTGCTCAACCGTGCCGGCACTCCAGGGAAAACCTCCGTTGAGATCGCGGCTCCGCCGACTTGATCGGCGGCTTCGAAGATTGTCACGGCAAGACCGGCTTTAGCCAAGTAGCAGGCCGCAACCAGGCCGTTATGCCCGGCACCGATAATGGCGACGTCCACCTGGTCCATTTGCTTGTTCACGGAATCCTCTGAACTGGAATCTTATTCGCCTGACGCAGGGATTAAGACGCCAAGTTCGCGCAGCCGCTCACATGATTCACTATAAACATCATCAATCACGGCGCACGTCGAGTCGTCAAAGTCACGACGCCAGCGTCCGGCGTGCGCGCCATCAGGGGTAACGCGTGTGTTAAACCAATCGCGCATTTCATGGGAGTCATCAAGCTCGCAATGCTCAAGGATCAAGTCCAAGGACTCATCACGCTCGGTAACGACTAGATCTTGTAAGTCCAGGGTCAACACCGCGCCTACCTCACACCTCTTAACCGCCTGATCAGATTTAATCATGCGCTTCTCCCATAGCGCTACTGCCTCGAACACATCACTCGGTCCAAAAGTCTGATGTACGAAGCTCGCTGCCACATCACGTCCGTCACGCACCATCACGATCACTTTATGTTGTGGGTAAATAGGCGCGATCAGATTTGCTTTCCGGGCATTCGCAGGAGTGGTATCCACCCAACGTTCGGCATCGCAACCCAGTGCGACTTTTTCCATGATTGAATAAACAAGTACCTGGCTTGCCTGCTGTGGACTATTTTCAAAGTGAGCCAGATACTTTTCTGTCGTTTCGGTCACATACTCCTGTGACATGGAAGTGTGCAGTCCGGAATTTTCGTCACGGAAAAACCACCGGTTGTGGATTCGATCAACTGCAAGCTCTGCAGCTTTTAAGCCCGCGGGCTTACCAGCCTTTGCCAGTGCATCGGCAATTCCATTATTGCCAGTGATAAATCGAACTTCCGAGGGTAAAGTCATAGTAATAGCAGGGTGGTGATCCAAAAGGTCGCCGACAATTGTTGAACCACTACGACCGGTTCCGCCCACAAAGACGGGATTGAGTGAGGAACTACCCACGACGGCGAAGCAACTTGATCGCGACAACGCCGACAACTACCGCGCCCGCGATTGCAACCCGCTTAGTGCGAATGGCGCCGAAATCATCGGTGAACCAGCCTTGAGCCGAATGCAAGCCGCGTTGGGCCAGTCGGCCCGGAGCACTCTGCTCGCGCAAGTGGGTTACCGAATTGATAAATGCGGCACGGGCCACTTCGATTTCGGACTGTAGTTCCGCTAACCGCGGATTTTCCGATTCTTTACTTGCTTCTTGTTCGCTCACCCCCACAGCCTAACGCGATGTAGATCCCCCGAGAACCACCGCTCTAGGGTTACACCTAGACTCCGCAGGCGTTCTCGCGGGAGTGGTGGAATTGGCAGACACGCAGGTTTTAGGTACCTGTGTCTTCGGACGTGCGGGTTCAAGTCCCGCCTCCCGCACATTAAACAGCTTCCCGGTAAGACGTGAGGTAAAGCTGATCGAGTCGTGTCCGAGTTAGCCTCTCATCAACATGATGCTTGATGGAAGTTCTGTGAATCGTCGGATCCACTACCCACGTAGTTCTTTCACGCACTTTTTCCTGATTTTGAGACAGCGAATCAGGCTTTTAGCGCAATAGCGAGGCTGGCAAGGGCCTTACCGCGGTGACTAATTGAGTCCTTGAGTTCTGAGGTCATTTCGGCGCTGGTGACCTGGTGGCCGTGGGGAACGAAAACCGGGTCGTATCCGAATCCGTTTTCACCCCGTGGCGTATCGATCAACGCGCCCGGCATTTGGCCTTCGACCACGAACTCGGTTCCATCGGGGTGAACGTACGCGGCCGCGCACACAAAACTCGCACCGCGGCGATCGATTGGGACTTGAGAAATTTGGGCGAGGAGCAACTCAAGGTTTGCT
>CAJIYV010000129.1 GCA_905181745.1 uncultured Actinomycetes bacterium
TTGCCCACGCCTCAAGGAACGGATAAAATGCCAGAGCGGTAAAGAGAATCCCGGGAATCACGACAGATGGGATCAACACGTTCCACGAGATGGTGAACCCAGCGATCACGCTTTCCCAGTTCGGCATCAGGCGAAGGGCGCCATCAAGCCAACCGATATACCAGTCGGGCTGGGTGCCCGCTGAAACTTGATCCGGCATGTATGGGCCAAAAATCCAGATCGGGTTGACCGTTACGAGCCCACCGATCAGGGCAATGATGCCAAAGACGATGAAGAAGAAACCGCCCGCTTTTGCCATGTAGACCGGTAGAAGCGGGTAGCCCACAACGTTGCTGTTGGTGCGACCTGGTCCAGGGAACTGAGTGTGCTTTTGGGTCCAAACCATCATGAGGTGGGCGGAGATCAGACCCAGAAGGAGACCTGGGATGAGCAGAATGTGTGCTGCGTAGAGCCGGGGAATAATTTCGGTTCCAGGGAACTCACCGCCGAACATGAGAAATGCTGACCACGTTCCCACAAGTGGAATGGACTGCAAAATCCCGCGAATAATTTGAAGTCCGGTACCTGAGAGAAGGTCGTCGGGGAGTGAATAGCCCGTGAAGCCAGCACCTAATGCTAGAGCGGTTAGCCCCACACCAACAAGCCAGTTAAATTCACGTGGCTTGCGGAACGCCCCCGTGAAGAACACGCGGAACATGTGAACCGCAATTGCGGCAACAAAAATGAGAGCTGACCAGTGGTGCATTTGGCGAATCAGCAGGCCACCGCGAACCTCGAAAGAGATGTCCAGTGTGGAAGCGTACGCTTGGGACATCTCGACGCCTTTGAGCGGCACATATGCACCGTTGTACACCACTTCGACCATGCTGGGGTCATAAAACAAGGTCAAAAAGGTGCCGGTAAGAAGTACAACAATGAATGAGTACAGGGCAATTTCACCGAGCATGAAGGACCAGTGATCTGGGAATACTTTGCCCAGGTTGCGTCCGAGAAACTTGTTGCTACCGAGGCGCTGATCCACGTATTTCGCTGTTACGCCACCTACCTGCTCAATCGGATGATCTGTTGTTGCACTCATGCTCTATCTCGCTCCCAGAAACTCGGTCCCACTGGCTCGGAAAAGTCCTCTACCGCCACTAAATATCCTTCCTCATCTACCGAGATTGGCAACTGCGGCATATTTCGGGCAGCGGGCCCATAAATTACCGCGCCAGAGTCAGCGAGATCGAAGGTTGATTGATGGCAGGGGCACAACAGGTGATGCGTGCGCTGTTCGTACAGCGCAATTGGACAACCCACATGTGTGCAGATCTTGGAAAAAGCCAAGATTCCGTTGTAGTCCCAGCCTTCTCCCTGCTGTGAGCGAATTTGATCAGGATCCATGCGCACTAAAATAATGGCCGCCTTGCCCCGGGCGTTGAGGTTGTGTTCTTCTTCTTGAACCTCGAGGAGGCCCTCGGGTAAAGCAGACACGAGGCCGCCAACGGGAAGGTCTTCGGGGCGAACCGCTAGGTAGGTGCCGTCAGAAATGATTCGTTTTCCCTTGGCCCACAGGGTGTTCGACAGTATTTCGGTGGGGTTTTCGCCGGACGGGGTCACCCACAGGTCGCGTAGAAAGACTACGAGTGGGATGGGAAAGAATGCTAGCGCCCCCAGTAAGGTGCGCCGAATCATTTTGTAACGGGCGAAACCAGATTCGTCCTTGCCACGTTCGTAGTTGGCGACGGCGAGATTGTCCTCTTGGGGTTCAGACACCATGTCGTGGCGTTCCTGCACAACTTCAACGTCTGGCATGAGTTTTTTTGCCCATTGAATTGCACCGGTGCCGATCAGCAACACCGCGATCCCGAAAGTAAAGCCAAGTGCTACGTTACTGGCACCCACTTCACCAAGGACCGGGATGTATACGACCGTGGTCTTATCGATCATGACATAAGCGGCAACTGAAAGCACCACGAAGAACATCGAAAGCGCAAACATTGCGGCAACTTGACGTTCCGCGCGGCGGGCTGCTTTGGGATCGGTATCTGTTACGCGCAACCGGTGTGGAATCTCGGCCACCGGCGAGTAACCCAGCTTCGCTGGAGCCGAATGTCCGTGATCATCAGATGCATTTTCAGTGGGAGTGAGTGCGGTCATCGCGCTTTGATTCCGATCCAGACGGCCGCTGCAATCAGCGCGGCAAATACGGCAACCCACATGAATAGGCCCTCAACCACTGGGCCAAGTCGGCCAAGGGAAAGACCGCCGGGGCTCGGGGCTTCTTGTAAAGCCATGATGTAAGCGGTGACTGCTTTCTTCTCTTCAATTGGCAAGGTGTCATTGGAGAACACCGGCATGCTTTGGGGGCCACTCACCATGGCTTCATAGATTTCTTGGGGAGTTGCCTCCATCAGGCTGGGCGCATACTTACCCTGGGTGAGCGCCCCGCCTTGGCCGGCAGCTTGGTGGCATTGTGCGCAGTTAATGCGAAAAAGAACGCCACCTTCCGCTACGTCGGCATCTGAATAATCTAGGTCTTCAGCCGTTGGCATGGCAGGTCCCGGTGCCAAAGACGCAATGTAGGCGGTCAACGCGGCGATTTGCTCTGGGTCGTAACTGGGTTCTTTCGCAGTCGCCTGTGCACCGGGTGCCGCAAGTGGCATGCGGCCGGTCGCAACCTGGAAGTGGACTGAAGCGGCACCCACACCGAGCAGGGTGGGACCGTTGGTGGTTCCTTGGGCATTGAGGGCGTGACAGGAGCTGCAGCCTTCTAAATAGAGCTTTTTTCCCTCTTCCACTTGGGTCTGAGTGCCGAGTGCTGCCTGTGCAGGTTGGATATTGGAAACCGTTGAGTAAGTGATTCCCACGGTCCCAAGGGCTGCGACAAGCAGGAGCACGGCGACAAATGGGTTACGCCTTCGTGCGGACAGGAACTTCACAGCAGCAAAGCCTTTCTCAGTTGTTGATTAACAGGTGAAACTGATTCTATTTTAAGATGTAGATCATGAAAAACAGTGCAATCCACACAACGTCAACGAAATGCCAGTAGTACGAAACGACGATTGCACGAGTGGCTTGCTCGTGGGTGAAACGCCTTGCAACATAGGTGGTAGCCAGAACTAGCAGGAAGGCAATCAGGCCCCCCGTGACGTGCATTCCGTGAAAGCCGGTCGTGATGTAGAAGGCGGAGCCGTACGCGTTTGAAGAAAGGGTAAGGCCTTCATGAACCAGTTCTGTGTATTCGGTAATTTGGCCGCCAATAAAAAAAGCGCCCATGAGAAAAGTGATAATGAACCATCGGCGCAAACCTTTGACGTCGCCGCGTTCAGCGGCGAAGACGCCCAACTGGCACGTGACCGAGCTCAGAACAAGAACAGTGGTGTTGACGCTGGCAAAGGGAATATTGAGAAGTTGGGTTTCATTTGCCCACAAATCTGGGTTGACCGCGCGCATCGTGAAATACATGGAAAATAGGGCGGCAAAGAACATCAGCTCGCTGGAAAGCCACACGATAGTGCCGACGGAAACTATATTGGGGCGATTAGCTGGCGCATGGTCATATGCCTGGGGAATCACGGTTGCTTGGGCCACGGTCATACTCTCTCAGATCCGTCTAATTATTTCTCTCTGACCCCCTATTACAAAAACGTGATTTTGGACTCGTTATTGAGCCTGTATTTCGCAGAAAAAAACTTCTGGCTAGAGTACTAGCGTGGCAAGAGAAGTGGGCGCAGGGGATTCCCTTAAAGTCCTGGTGTACAGCAGTAACCGCAACACCCGCGCTGACGTATTGATGGCTCTTGGCCCACGGCCATCCATGAGCCTGCCTCTCGTTGAATACACTGAAGTTGCCACCGAGCCGGCCTTTATTTCCGCCGCCGATAACGGCAAATTTGATCTTTTTATTCTTGATGGCGAAGCGACCCCTGCCGGCGGAATGGGGCTTGCCCGCCAGATTAAAGACGAGCTCTTCCGGTGCCCGCCAGTGCTCGTGCTGATCGCCCGCCCCCAAGACGCTTGGTTGGCCACCTGGTCCCGGGCCGATGCCGTAGTGGGCCTGCCCATTGAGCCGGTGTCAACTGCCCAGGCGGTTAATCGCCTTTTGTCCACCCGACTGAGCCGGATTTCCTAGAAAATTTCTAGTGGAAAGCACCAGTTGGTCTGCAGTGCTGGGCGGCTTCTCAGCCAGTGCACCCCTGGCACCTGACATGGCCAATTGGGCCATGACCCAAATTCTCAGCGGCCAAGCAA
Organism: uncultured Actinomycetes bacterium; assembly: GCA_905181745.1. Lineage (GTDB taxonomy): Bacteria > Actinomycetota > Actinomycetes > S36-B12 > S36-B12 > UBA4592. Next base: position 4,234 of record CAJIYV010000129.1, read on the forward strand.
CCGACGCTCAGACGGCCGCATTTGCCATGGGACTCCACATCACGGGTGAAACTTCGGAGCAAGTCGCAGTTTTGGCAGCCACAATGTTGGAGTTCGCGAATCTGGTGCCGGCGATACCAGGCATTTCGGCGGTTGTGGACGTTGTGGGCACCGGAGGAGACGGCTCCCATTCGGTCAACATCAGTACCATGGGGGCTGTGGTGGCTGCCGCCTGTGGGGTGACGGTGATAAAACACGGCAACCGCGCGTTTTCCAGTTCAACAGGTTCAGCTGATTTACTCGAAGCGCTCGGACTCGATCTTGATCTCTCGGCCGATCAGGTTGCCGCGGTCGCCCAAATAGCAGGGATCGCTTTTTGTTTCGCACCCAATCACCACCCGGCGATGCGATTTGCTGCACCTGCTCGCACCCAGCTGGGGATCCCCACCGTATTTAATATTTTGGGTCCACTCACTAACCCGGCACTCGCTAACGCAGCTTTGGTCGGTTGCGCACACATCCCACTTGCACCGGTTATGGCACGTGTGTTGGCCAGCCGCGGGGTCCGTGCACTAGTAGTGCGGGGGACTGATGGCCTCGATGAAATCTCTCTGTCCGCACCAACCCAGGTGTGGGATGCGACCAGCGGTGAAGTAGTTGAGACCCGGTTGGACCCGGCTGATTTTGGAATTATTGGTTTTCGCACTGAACATCTGCTCGGCGCAAGCCCCGAAAGAAATGCGGACCTCACCCGTAAGGTTTTTGGCGGTACGGACCCTGGTGCGGACTCAGAAGTTGTGGCATCGATTCGGCTCGCAGTAGCGCTGAACGCGGCGGCAGCTCTGGCCGCAGCAGATTCCGTGGATGATCCGAATGCTTGTTCAGTTCCGCTGAGCGACCGGATCAATACCCACTTGCCCCGCGCCCAAGCCGCACTCGACACCGGTCAGGCATGGATAGTGTGCGAAAAGTGGATTGCTACCGCGGCGCAAGTGAAGAGCGCTGGTTAATCCAGGTAAGGCTAGAAGTAGGCAATCCGGGTCACGCCAGGTGCTCGCGGACCAACGGGTCTACCCGTTGGTCCGTGCCCGGTAACTGCTGCAAGGCGTTCACCGACCACCCGGCGGACGTCTAAGAGTTGAAGTGTTTCTTTTCCACCACAATCAATGGGCATGGATAGATCGCGCGAACTGGCAACTAAACGAACACCGTCACTTTCGAGCCAACGCAGAAGATCAAATGCTTCCTCGGTGACACCCGCGGGCGCTGGCTCGATTCCAGGTTCAACAAATTCAGCGCTGGCAACCAGTGCCGCAACATGTGGCCATGGGTCAAAGCCAGGTTCAACAACACCCGCTGCAGCCAGTCTGCCGTACCGGATCACGTGAATTTCCCAACCACCATCAATGGTGTTCTGCGCCGCGACGAGCTCTGGTGTTGTTGCGATCCACCGCAGTCTCTCGGTGCGAAATACCGCGTTGACGTAGTGGCCTAAAGCTTCGCGCCAGTTGGCGGCTTCCTCGAAGCGCTCCTGCAGCGCAAGGGTTTTCATGAGTTCAGTGATGTGGGTAACAACTGTTGACGTGTTCCCGGACATCGCGATTGATGCATGATTAACGATGCTCAGATACTGCTCCCGGTCATGATTGCGCGTACATGGAGCAACGCATTTACCAAGTTCTGCACGAACGCACCCTGGGATTTCAGTGCGCGGTTGGGCGGCGATTTTGATGGTACAAGTGCGAAGTGAAATAGTTTCGTTGATGGTATCGAGTGCGGAATTCGCGGCAGCACGCGAAGTAAATGGGCCGATATATCGAGCGCCCTCGGCGTAGTCGTCTTTTAACTGTTTTGTAACTATCAATCGGGGGGCTGGTTCCGAGGTGAGTTTGAGCCAAGACACTGAGTCTGCAGCGCGCGAACGTCGGTTGTAACGAGGCTGTTCACTTACGATGAGGCGCAACTCGCGGATTTTTGCCTCGAGAATGGTTGAACAGACGATGGGTCGCACCTGTTGGGCGATCTTGATCATTTCTGACATGCGTCGTCGGTTTTCGGCGGCGGTGAAATATGTGCGTACTCGATTTCGAATGTTTTTTGACGTTCCAATGTAGAGCGGACGTCCCTGTGGATCTTCGAAAATGTAGACACCAGGTGTGGCTGGCAGTCCGTCAGCCAAGTTTTTCTTGTTTCGTTGAACCTCACTCACCCGCGAAGTAAATGCGTGTAGATCTTCGAGTGTGTGCACCCCGTAATTTCCGAGTCGTTCAAATAGGTGGTGCATGACGTCGGTGGTTGCCCGCGCATCGTCGAAAGCCCGGTGGGTGGGCTGAACTTCGGTGCGAAAAAATGAACTCAAGGTGGCGAGTTTGCAATTACGAACTTCGTCACGGTGCAGTGCAAGCCGAGCAATGCGTACCGTGTCAATCACTTTGTTACTTGGCCAAGTTATGTCGAATTTTGCGCAGGCGCCTTTAAGGAACCCAATGTCGTAGGGGGCGTTGTGGGCGACAAATACGCATTCGCCGGCGAAATCAAGAAACATCGAGACCGCGGTGTGAACGCTGGGTGAACGAGAAACCATGGAGTCGGTGATGCCGGTCAAAGTTGCAATAAAAGGTGGAATGGATGATCCCGGGTTAACTAATGTCGTGAATTCGCCAATTACTTCACCACCACGGACTTTAACAGCACCAATCTCGGTGATTCCGGCGTCGATCCCTGCACCACCGGTGGTTTCTAGGTCAACGATTACGAAAACACAATCCGATAACTGCGTGCCCAAATCCGATAGTGATAGCTGGGTTGCGGCCAGCGCGCCGGGAGGGTTGATCACGGTCACAAACTAACGCTAAGCACTGACAAGGAGGACTTCGAGCAGTTGCGGGGTTCCTTCTTTTGCGTGTTATGCGGCTGCGACGACCTGGACAAGCTGAGACTTCCATAGCAATGGCAGTCGGGCCCATAATGAGAGAAAAAACCTCGAGTAATCACACGTGAGAAAACCTGCACAAGCCGGTCAGTGCCGTGCTATTCCGGTAACACGTGGACTAAAGGAGAGTCCTCCATCGAGGGACTCGACGATCGAGTCGCCGACGAGGCTGATCACGGTGCTGGCGTCCGCAGCGAAAGACTGGGGTTGTCCTTCAATCTCCCCGCGGGCTTTCCAAGTTGTGCCCTCGTCAGTAGAAAAAAAGACCTGCCCGTCCACGGACGCGCTGTAGAGCCCACTATCGGTCCAGGCCAAGAATGCGAGCAGCGCTGGTGAGGCGATTGGCGTGAACGTCTGCCCTGCGTCTGCGCTATGAACCAGCCCGTCTGTAGTAGTGGCAACCACAACTTTGGCATTTGTCGGATCGACCGCCAAGTCGTACAACGGTGGTGAGCCCAAGTTAAGCCACGTTTGTCCACCGTCTTCGGACCGAAGCAGTGTGCGATCGTGTGCCGACAGGCCCACCACCACGTTGTCCGCGGCCACGAGCCGATGGAAGTCAACTTCACCGCTAAGCGACACCGATTGCCAAGTCATGCCATCATCAACGGAAGACATCAGCCCAAGATTTCCCGGAGAATCCATTTCAGGTCCGGGATGCCCCGAAGCTAGCCAGCGATCACCATTTTGAGTCAGCCCCATCACGTCAAAGGCCGGGGCTGACATGAGAACCGGCTCCTGTTGCTGCTCCTGCTTCCACATTCCATCATGGGAGCCTATGAACAAGGTCTCGCCCTTAAGAGAAAGGTTGTGAATATGACCCCAGTCAGGAGCATCAATGACCAGTGCCATTTTTGCACTAGGGCCCTGAGCCACAGTGCTGGCCATGGATGTTTTCGGCTCTGACGATGAGCACGCAGTGAGCACTGCCAGCGCTGTACCCAGCGCGACCACCAATGTTAATGATCGTTCCTGCACACGCTCTCGACCCACGACGCTCATAGTTGGTCTCCCTTGACTCCGGTTCGTTGGGCTGAGCTAAAGAGTAAACCAACATTTAATTTTTGGCTTGGCCGACAACTATATATACAAACCGGTTAAGTGGGTGAGTGACATTTTTTCCTTAATATGGACACCCAACTGGACTGATTGTCGTAAGGGTTACAACCAAAGTCGTACTAGGACGAGTGTTTTGGGTGAAACGTGGATTTGACTGGCGGGGAGGTAGCGTTCGGGCATGAGCAATGAACCCAAAATGGTGTTACCTGATGAAAAGTCCCGCTGGCGCTGCGCCCACTGTGGGAATCTGACCCGGTTTGATGTCACTCGCGCGTCTACCGTTACCGAGTTCTGGCACGCTGATCTGGCCGGCGTTGTGACAGTGGAAGAGCGAAATGTGGGCGCGGAGGAAGTTCTTGCGGTGTCTTGTCGCTGGTGCGGAGCTGGTGACCGAATCGAGATTGTGCCTCGCCCAGAATTTGGCGGGCCTTCCCAAGAAGCCACTGGAGATAGTGGCGTCTAGCCCGATGTCAGGGGGTGCACTTACCGTCTCCACATGGTTATTGATTGCGGTACATGTGTGGTAGCGGGTCCAGCTTGTGGTGATTGCGTGGTCACGGTGCTTCTGGGTGAACCAGAATTCTTGCGGTCCCC
>CAJIYV010000130.1 GCA_905181745.1 uncultured Actinomycetes bacterium
CAGCACTGGATGTACCAGGGTAAGCACGTTCTGATTGTGTTTGATGACCTATCAAAGCAAGCCGATGCGTACCGCGCAGTGTCATTACTCCTTCGACGCCCGCCCGGCCGCGAGGCCTACCCCGGAGACGTCTTCTATTTGCACTCTCGCCTGCTCGAGCGTTGTGCAAAACTATCAGCAGAAATGGGAGGCGGTTCAATGACTGGGCTGCCCATTATTGAGACAAAAGCCAATGACGTGTCTGCATTTATTCCGACCAACGTTATTTCGATCACCGACGGTCAGTGCTTCCTCGAGTCTGACTTGTTCAACTCGGGTGTGCGCCCAGCAATCAACGTGGGTATCTCGGTCTCGCGGGTGGGTGGGGCAGCTCAGCCCAAGGCCATGAAGAAGGTCGCGGGTCGTTTGCGGCTCTCCCTCGCACAGTTCCGTGAGCTGGAAGCTTTTGCAGCTTTCGGTTCAGATCTCGATGCAGCATCTAAGGCGCAACTTGAGCGTGGGTCACGCCTGGTGGAACTACTCAAGCAGCCCCAGTACCAGCCTCAGCCGATGGAACGTGAAGTCGTCTCAGTGTGGTCCGGTACGACTGGCCAGCTCGATGAGGTTCCGTTGGAAGACATTCGTCGATTTGATTCAGAATTTTTGGCGTATTTGGATCGTTCAGCAGCTGAAGTATTCGATGCGATTCGCACGACCTCTGATCTATCCGATGACACCCAGAGCGTCCTCGAGAAGTCAATGGGCGAGTTCAAGAAGCAGTTCACCACTCGTAACGGGGAACCCCTCATCAAAGATGAACCGGTCGCAGCATTGACGGACGAAGAAATTGATCCAACTCAAATCAAGCGAGCTGTTCGGGGCTGACATGGGTGCACAACTGCGGGTCTACCGGCGCCGAATTCGATCGGTGCAGGCGACCAAGAAAATTACGAAAGCAATGGAACTCATTGCTTCCGCACGGATTATTCGGGCTCAAAACCACCTCAAAGCGTCACTGCCGTATTTGACGCAACTAGTTGATGCGGTCTCGGCTGCGGCAAGTCACGCATCCGATGTGTCAAAGCATCCCTTGACCGCAAAATCTGTCAATCCTGTGCGAGCCGCGGTGTTAGTGATCACGGCGGACCGTGGACTGGCCGGTGCCTATTCATCCAATACGATCAAGGAAACAGAAGCCCTCACGCACAATCTCAACGAAAAGGGAATGGAAGTTGTCCCTTACGTTGTGGGTCGCAAGGGTGTCGCCTTTTATCGGTTCCGCAACCGTGCAACCGGTGGTGACTATACCGGATTTAGCGATCAACCTAGCTATGCTCATGCTAAGGAAATTGGCGAGGAACTGCTTAAGGCATTCATGACCCCTTCTGCGGAGGGCGGTGTCGACGAAATTCACGTGGTCTACACGAACTTCACCAATATGGCGATTCAACAAACTCGCGTTCGGCGGGTTCTCCCTCTCGAAGTGGTCGACGAAATTGTGGACACAACAACTGAGGGTGGGACAGGGACACCATTCCCGCTCTACGAGTTTGAGCCGAGCGCAGAAGAGGTCCTTGACGCACTATTACCCCGATACATCGATCAAATGGTGTACCTGTCGCTGTTGAACTCTGCCGCTTCAGAGCACGCTGCGCGCAGGCGGGCCATGAAGTCGGCAACCGACAACGCAGAGGAATTGATCAAGTCCCTTAGCCGCGCAGCAAATGCTGCACGGCAAGCCGAAATCACCCAAGAAATCAGCGAAATTGTCGGCGGAGCCGACGCCCTGTCCGCATAGAGTCCCAAAGCACAAGATAAGGAATAGCCATGACCGCAACAGCAGAAATTACCACAGGTGTGGGGCGCGTAGCACGTGTAACCGGCCCCGTCGTGGACGTCGAGTTTCCCGTAGAGGCAATGCCGGCGCTATTTAATGCGCTCAATGTCGATGTCAGCTTCGATCAAGGCGATGGCGATGGCGAGTCACACACCTTGGTGCTAGAAGTCGCCCTGCATATTGGGGACAACATGGTGCGCACGATTTCGATGCAACCAACTGATGGTCTGGTTCGTGGCACCGAGGTGCGCGACACCGGCGACGCGATTATGGTTCCCGTCGGCGATGTCACCAAGGGCCACGTGTGGAACACCCTTGGCGTTCCTCTCGATGTCAAGGCCTCTGATCTGGATATTAAAGAGCGCTGGAGTATTCACCGCCAGGCACCTTCATTTGATCAGCTCGAATCAAAGACCGAGGTTTTCAATACCGGCATTAAGGTAATTGACCTGCTCACTCCTTATGTAAAGGGTGGAAAAATCGGCCTGTTCGGCGGAGCCGGTGTCGGCAAGACGGTTCTTATTCAGGAAATGATTTACCGGGTCGCTGAGAACTTTGGTGGCGTATCTGTGTTCGCCGGCGTGGGGGAGCGCACCCGTGAGGGAAACGACCTCTTCCTTGAAATGACCGAGTCAGGGGTTATCTCCAAGACTGCACTCGTATTCGGCCAGATGGATGAGCCGCCCGGTACCCGTCTGCGCGTTGCCCTGACCGCACTCACCATGGCGGAGTACTTCCGCGACGTGCAAAAGCAGGACGTGTTGCTCTTTATCGACAACATTTTCCGCTTCACTCAGGCAGGTTCTGAAGTGTCCACCCTGCTGGGCCGGATGCCATCAGCTGTGGGATATCAGCCCACACTGGCTGATGAAATGGGTGTTTTGCAGGAGCGCATCACCTCAACTCGCGGTCACTCGATTACTTCACTGCAGGCAATTTACGTTCCTGCAGATGACCTGACTGACCCCGCTCCAGCAACAACTTTTGCTCACTTGGACGCAACCACGGTGTTGAGCCGTCCGATTTCGGAGAAGGGTATTTACCCCGCTGTTGATCCGCTTGACTCTAACTCGCGAATTCTTGACCCGCGTTATGTCGGTGAAGAGCATTACGCAGTTGCTGCAAGGGTTAAGGAAATTTTGCAGCGGTACAAGGATCTGCAAGATATCATCGCGATCCTCGGTATTGACGAACTCTCCGAAGAAGATCGCGTTCTCGTAGGTCGGGCACGTCGCATTGAGCGCTTTCTTTCTCAGAATATGTTCGTGGCCGAAGCCTTCACCGGCCAGCCCGGATCGTTTGTTCCGGTCGAAGAAACCATAGCTTCCTTCCGAGCACTCGCAGATGGCGAATACGACCACGTTCCCGAGCAGGCCTTCTTTATGTGCGGTGGAATCGAAGACGTCGAGAAGAACGCGGCCGCATTAGCCAAGGAGAACTAAAGTGTCGGGCCCACTTGCTGTTGCCGTGGTTTCGGCCGAGCGCTCGATTTGGAGTGGTTCGGCAAAAAGTGTTGTCGCGAAAACACCTGAAGGTGACGTCGGAATTCTGCGTGGCCACGAACCCATGTTGGCGCTTCTGATGGAGGCTCCGCTGCGGATAGAGCTCGAAGACGGAAGTAACATTCTTGTAGCCGTACACGGTGGATTCTTTTCCGTGGACAGCGACACGGTCAACGTGATCGCGGAAGTGGCTGAACTTGCTCAGGACATCGATATTGATCGTGCTAAGGCAGCATTGTCACGCGCCCAAGCACAGGTCGATTCAGAGGATCTTTCACCTGTGCGTCGGGCTGAGGCTCGGCTTCACGTGGCTAAGGCCTAGCGGGTTCATGGCTTACTACGAATTTGTTCCACCGGGCTTCCACAGTACGTCGCCGATACCGTCCTGATTTGCGACCCGGGAAAGAATGAACAGCAAATCGCTGACCCGATTCAAATATGTTGCCGCGATCGGGTTCATTCCGCCGTGGTAGGCATCAAGGGCGGCCCAGGTGGAACGCTCAGCGCGGCGGGAAACAGTACGTGCGACGTGCATGTGGGCCGCGGCTGGTGTTCCTCCCGGTAGGACGAAGGACCGTAAGGACTCCAAGCCCTCGTTATACCGGTCGCAGGCGGTTTCGAGTCGCTCCACGTAGGCATCGGTGATCCGCAGCGATCCGCTCTCCTCATCCTTGATCGGCGTGCACAAATCAGCGCCCACATCGAAAAGGTCGTTTTGGATGGAGAGCAAAAGCGCGGCGATGTCCTCGCGCACCTCGCAGGTAGCCAAAATTACGCCGATTGCACAGTTGGCTTCATCAACGTCGGCATAGGCTTTCAAGCGGGGATCATTTTTGCCAGTCCGACTCATATCGCCAAGGGATGTAGTTCCATCGTCGCCGGTACGGGTATAGATTTTCGTCAAATTCACCACTAGTGCAGACTATCGGTAGTCTGCAGTTTTGGCTCACCTACCATTGTGTGGTGTCGGTATTTAGAGTTGAGGGCGGAGCGCCGCTCACGGGAGCAGTTGCGGTACCCGGTGCTAAGAATTCTGTTCTCAAACTTATGGCGGCCACATTGCTCGCGCCTGGCACTTCGGAGCTGATGAACGTCCCCGACATTGAAGACGTCGCAATCATGTCAGAGTTGCTCCGAAGGCTTGGCTGTGAAGTGAACCATGTCGGGAGCACAATCACCATTACTGTCCCGCACCGTCCCGATCACCGCGCTGACTACGACCTTGTGCGCAGGATGAGGGCTTCGATTTGTGTCCTGGGCCCACTTCTTGCCCGCTGCGGAGCTGCGGATGTCGCGGTTCCTGGCGGGGACAACATCGGATCCCGAGGGTTAGATATGCATGTTGACGCGCTGCGAAAAATGGGCGCTCACGTGAAAAACGAGCACGGATATTTGCTGGCAGAGAGCGAAGGGCTCGCTGGCGCACAAGTTTTTCTAGATTTTCCTAGTGTGGGCGCAACCGAAACAATTTTGATGGCCGCTGTGACCGCAACGGGTGAATCCATTATTGAAAATGCGGCACGCGAGCCGGAAATCATTGATATCTGCATGATGCTGGTGGGCATGGGTGCCGATATTTCAGGAATCGGATCCTCCACCCTAATTATTACTGGTGTGAATTCACTCAAGCCGGTCAGCCATCGGGTTGTTTCTGATCGAATTGTAGCCGGCACATGGGCTATTGCCGCCGTCATGACCCAAGGCGACCTAACAATTTCCGGAGTTCCTCCGCAATATTTAGCCCTTCCATTGGAAAAGCTACAGACCGCAGGTGCCCTAGTGGAAAGTGGCGGGGACACCATCCGGGTGCGGATGAATGAGCGGGCACAATGCGTGGACATCGTGACCTTGCCCTACCCTGGATTTCCTACCGACCTGCAACCCCAATTTATTGCACTCAATGCAATTGGGCAGGGAGCGGCATTGGTTACTGAGAATCTTTTCGAGGCCCGGTTCAGATTCGTTCAAGAACTTGCTCGACTCGGGGCAGATGTGCGAACAGATGGTCACCACGCACTGATTCGAGGCCGGGAAGCACTCTCTGGCGCCCCGGTGGAGGCTACAGATATTAGGGCTGGGGCTGGTCTAGTTTTGGCCGGGCTCGTGGCCCAAGGAAGCACGACCGTCTATGGCGTGAGTCATATTGACCGTGGATATGCCGAATTTGTGGAAACGCTTCAGGGTTTGGGCGCAAAAATTGAGCGCGTTGAGGCTTGAGCAACTATTGGCCTAATACATCTCGAGCCCGGCTTTCATCCCTTGGCCAAACCATGATTTGGGGGCCGTCGGTTGTCTGGGCAAGGTTGGCCTTAATCCCGCGGTCTTCGAGTGCGCGACGGATCATTTCGCCCTCTGCATAGTTTGTGGCGCTAGCGACACACACCAACAACCCATAGGAGTCCGAAGGGCCAGATTTTCCCGGGGCGGCAACCACTGAGCTTCCCCGGGAGTAGGCCCAGCGCAGTACAAGCACCATTGCGCCGATCCCGACCAGAGCCACGATGGGACCGAAAGCGTAGGAAAAGCTATTACTGATGGACACGTTCTTATTGTGACAAGGTTTGCAGACTTTGCAACAGATCGGCCTGATTAAAACCTGTGGAGACCTCATCAATTGGTTACGCTAGGGATGTGGTTGACAAACCGTGGATCATGCGTACCTATGCAGGCCATTCCAGTGCGCGCGAGTCTAATGCGCTGTTTCGCACCAATCTGGCCAAAGGTCAAACCGGTTTGTCTATTGCCTTTGACTTGCCCACCCAGATCGGGTACGACCCCGAGGACCCCATGTCTAGCGGCGAGGTGGGCAAGGTGGGAGTCTCAATTGCAAGCCTGGCCGACCTGCGCGTACTTTTTGAAGGCCTTCCCCTTTCAGAGATGAATACTTCGATGACGATTAATGCCACAGCGTTATGGCTGTATTCGCTTTATCTCGCGCTGGCTGACGAACAAGGCGCACCCAGAGAACTACTTTCGGGAACAACTCAAAATGACATCATTAAGGAATACCTCTCGCGGGGCACCTATGCTTTTCCTCCAGCGCCGTCCCTAGGACTCGCAACGGACCTGGTTGCATATTCGGTAGTACACACGCCGAAATGGAATCCGATTAATATTTGTAGTTATCACCTACAAGAGGCGGGGGCTACCGCAGTGCAAGAGGTGGCGTTCGCGCTGGCCGCCGCGATCAGTGTCTTAGACTCGGTCAAGGAAAAAATCGAAGATCAAAACATTGATGTGGATTTTGACAAAGTCGTGTCTCGTATCTCATTTTTCGTGAACGGAAGCATCAGGTTCATCGAAGAGTTATGCAAACTCAAAGCCTTTGGGCGGCTGTGGAGTGATTTGGTTCACGAGCGTTACGGGGTCACGAGTGATGCTGCACGCCGTTTTCGTTACGGAGTCCAAGTTAACTCCCTGGGACTCACCGAGAAACAACCAGAAAATAATGTTCAGCGCATAGTCCTGGAAATGCTGGGTGTGACTTTAGCCAAGGACTCGCGAGCCCGGGCAATTCAACTTCCGGCCTGGAATGAAGCCCTTGGATTGCCTCGTCCGTGGGATCAGCAGTGGTCACTTCGGATCCAGCAGGTACTAGCACTCGAGTCGGACCTACTCGAATACGAAGATATTTTTGAAGGTTCAACGGTGATCGAGGCCAAAGTGAATGAATTAACAAGTGAAATTGAGGCAGAACTTGACCGCATAATCGAGATGGGCGGCGCGATCGCAGCCCTTGAATCTGGCTATCTCAAAAGTGCGCTAGTTGCTTCGCATGCACAGCGGCGCTCTAAAATTGAATCAGTTGAGCTGGCCGTGGTGGGTGTGAACATTCATCAAAGTACCGAGCCAAGCCCCTTGTCTCAGAGCACAAATATTTTGGTAGTGGATCCGGAAGTGGAGACGCGTCAGATCGCA
>CAJIYV010000131.1 GCA_905181745.1 uncultured Actinomycetes bacterium
ATCGCGTCCGCGACCGGAGGTAAAGCAACCCCACTTCGGCGAGCACCAATCCAGGCGCCTACGCCGCCGAGCATTACCGCTCCCCAGATCCCTAACCCGCCGTCCCAGATCCGAAATGCTGCCGCGAATCCTCGGCCTTGTTCGCCGAAATATATTTGCCAGTCGGAGAGGACGTGATAAAGACGACCCCCGACGATTCCAAATGGAACCGCCCAAATGGCAATGTCGGTGATAACGCTTGGCTGACCGCCGCGTGCCTGATAGCGCTTATTTCCTAATACGACGGCTACGATTATTCCTAGCACGATAAACATTGCGTATGCCCGGATGGGGACCGGGCCTAACTCCCATACTCCGGTCTCCGGGCTGGGAATGTAAGTCAACATGGAGGAAGCAACCATTCGCTAGGACTTTGACGCGACTAGGTCGGCGAGCGCCACCTGATCTGCCAACACTTCGGTGCCAACGCCTTCACCGTTGAGGAAGCCAGAAGGAGTTCCACCAATTTGAGATGTAGAGAATTCCTGGTTGGAGTTTGCCGCCCACGCTAGGTAGGTGCCGTCGGTGACGCATTCCGAGAAGGTCTCTAGATCGTCATCACTTAAATCCAACCCTGATGCAAATGACACGAGTGCCTCGTCAGTGAACCCAACGCCCTCTTCGGCTGGCTGGTTGTCATAAACCGAATTATGGAACTCGATGGTTTTTCCAGCGTCGATCGCGCAACCCCATGCACCTATGGCCCGATGTGATGAATCATTTCCTAAATTGGCGTCAAGAAAGGCGGTAGGTCGGTAGACAAGTTGAACTAGGCCCTTTTCTGCCAACTCCTCAATTCCTGCGCCGTTTGCTTCCTCAAGTGCACCGCAGGCCGGGCACTGAAAATCTTCCCAAATCTCAAGCACCGGCACATCGGCACCACCGTTGCCGTAAGGCACGCCAAAGGGCGTTGTCGAGTCGGCCGCCAGGACGCCTGCCGGCAAAGCTGCCTCCGGATCGGGTTGAACGATTCCATTGAGTGATCCACTTGCGTCATTGGATGGTGAATTGCTGCTTGCAAAAATCGCTACCCCGATAATTGCGGCCATGATCACCACCACTGTCGCTCCACCAATAAAGCGAACCATGCGCTCGCGACGTTTTTCACTCGCTTGTGCCACTCCCCGCTCCTCTGCAGCCCTTTCACGTCGGTTCTTTGCACCCATGGCTCTTACTCCTATTCGCACTTTCATGGCTTATCACGCGTAGCTTGAAGTCGTAGAATATGTGAAGGCCTTTAACGAGCCCGATGTACCCCACCAGCAAGTTCTCTCGCCAGCTCGCGCACCCCGGCGACACCACCAGCGTTCGCCGCTGTGACGAAGGCGGACCCGACAATTACCCCGTCCGCATACTTCGCGATCTCGGCGGCCTGGGCAGCATTTGACACGCCCAGACCTACCGCGATGGGTAGGTCGGTGCATGCACGGACGCGGGCTACCAATTTAGGTGCCAGATTACTTACCCTGTCCCGCGCCCCGGTCACGCCCATTGTTGACGCCGCGTAGACAAATCCTTGAGTCACCTGACAAATCCGGCTGATTCTTTCATTCGTAGAAGAGGGTGCCACCAGAAAAATCGGTGCCAGGCCTTGACCGCCCGCTGCCGCGATCCACGGTTGGCCCTCTTCGATTGTGAGATCCGGTGTGATTACTCCAGCCCCACCGGCCTGCCGCAGTCCGTGGGCAAATGCCTCGATCCCGAATTGTTCAATGGGATTCCAGTAACTCATAACGACCGGGACTACCCCGCGATTGGCAACCGCCTTAACTACCGTTAACACCGATTGTGGAGTTGCGCCGTTACCCAGTGCTTGGTCCACCGCCTGTTGAATCACGGGTCCATCCATCAAAGGATCGGAATAGGGAAGCCCCACCTCAATCAGGTCAACTCCCCCGTCACACATCGCTTCCACAAGTGCCACAGATTCCCCCAAAGTGGGAAATCCAGCCGGTAGGTAGCCGATGAGCAGCGCCCGATTCTCACTTTTCGCTTGGGCAAACACCGAGCCGATTGAGTCGACGCCGGTTGGGTTCACAGGTTAACGCCCTTCCGAAAGTTCAATGCTGGCTCCAAATTCACTGTGTTCCAGTTCAATTCCGAACCAACGGGCGGCTGTAGCGACGTCTTTATCTCCACGACCGCTGAGATTAAGGATGATCACCGAATCTGGTCCCAGTTCCTTACCGAGTCGAATCACGCCCGCCAAGCCATGTGCGGTTTCAATCGCAGGGATGATCCCCTCCGTGCGTGAGCACAGGGCAAATGCATCCATAGCTTCTGAATCGTTGACGCTTTCGTAGATCGCTCGACCAGTGTCGTGTAGCCAAGCGTGTTCAGGTCCGACCCCTGGGTAGTCAAGGCCCGCGCTGATCGAGTACGACGGAACCGTTTGCCCCCACTCATCTTGCATAACGTAGGTGCGGGCACCGTGCAATACGCCCGGAGTCCCTGCGGCAAATCTTGCGGCATGCCGACCGGTTTCCACCCCTTCCCCACCGGCTTCGTATCCCCGTAGTTGCACGTTGGGATCATCAATGAAGCCGCTAAAAAGTCCCATGGCATTTGATCCGCCACCAACACATGCTGCTACCGCATCAGGCAAACGTCCCTCAACCGCAAAAATCTGCTCACGTGACTCGCGCCCGATCAC
>CAJIYV010000132.1 GCA_905181745.1 uncultured Actinomycetes bacterium
AAAAATTTGCCTCGTAAGCTCATTGGAATCACCGCAACGATCGGAGTGCTCGCGGCAGGTCTCACCTCCGCAAACCCGGTCGTAGCGGCAGTCGGAGATGTCACAACATTTCCCGTCCCATTTGGCAACTCTCAGCCGGACGGAATAGCACTGGATGCAGCCGGAAATCTCTGGATTGGATTGACGGCACTCGATCAAATTGCAAAGGCAACACCCACGGGCGCCCTAGTCACTATCGCTATTCCTAATGGCAGCGCTATTGCTGGCACAAGTTCATTGGCTTTGGGGACGAGTAATCGCATGTGGTTGACCGAGAAAACCGCTAACCGGGTGAGTTACTTCGACACGTTGGCCAACACATATACAGGTTTTGATATCCCTACCGCCAATTCGGAACCCATGGGCATCGCAGCAGGGCCCGATGGCGCTATGTGGTTTACTCAATTTGCGGGTGACAAGATTGGCCGCGTCACCAACGCGGGAAGCATCACTGAATTCGCGCTCGCGGCAGATGCAGAACCAACGTCGATTGTGGCGGGGCCAGATGGAGCCATGTGGTTCACCGCCCAAAAAGGTAACTCAATCGGTCGAATTACCACTTCTGGTGTAATTACAAATTACGCTTTGCCGACGGCTAACTCCGGTCCCACTGACATTACGGTTGGCGCGGATGCGAACCTGTGGTTCACCGAGTCCACGGGGAATCGAATTGGGCGCATTACCCCGAAGGGCTTGATTGCAGAGTTTGCACTCCCGACAGCGAACGCCAACGCAAACCAAATCACTTTGGGCGCGGATGCAAACCTGTGGTTCACTGAGACTGGTGCAAATCGAATTGGGCAGATCACTGCCGCCGGAATAATTACCGAATACGCGCTTCCTGGCGCTAATAACGGACCTAGTGGAATTGTTGCCGGGCTTGATGGAAACACGTGGTACACAGCAAAAACCACGAACCTTTTGGGACGCTTTCTCACCGGCGTGACACCTGTTGCAACAACCGGTGCCCCAACGCTCACCGCGGCAAGCACTAAGACCGGTTCGACCGTGACAACCACCGCCGGTAATTGGGCGTCGCTCCCGACGTCGTACGCCTACCAATGGCAACGTTGCAGTGCAAATACTGATGCGTCCTGCGCCAATATTGCTGGAACAACCACACAAGCCTACGTGATCAGCGATGCAGACGCTGGAAAGTTTCTCCGATCAACTATTACAGCGACGAACCTCAATGGAGCGAGCAGCGCAACAAGTCAGAGCGCACGGTTGGCCGTTGACGGATTGCCACCCAAACTGCCGCCGACTCCGGTTGTGGGAGCTCAAGCCGTGCAATTGGTTCCGGGAGTCACGGCGATACTAAAGGGCGCCAAGAAGGTGAAAATTGGCAAACGCAAGCTTTTCCGGGTGGTAATGTCCGATCGCGCAGTGAAGGGCAAGGTGCGCATGAGCATTGTGAACTCGGCTGGTATCGAGGTGTACGTGATCGCTAAGGGTAAATGGATCAACAAGACTGGAAAAGCGAAGAAAGTCAAGAAGATCAAACGCTCGTTGGCTCCCGGTAATTACACGCTCAAGGCCGTGTACACACCCCGTAGCAACCAAGGAACCATCTACCCAATTGCCACGATGAGTAAGCCGATCCGCATTAAGCGGTAACGCTGCACTAGCCTTTCCCGGCGGTAACTATTTTTCCGGGAAAGGTAGGTGCGCGTGGCTGCGCTGCTCGCACTTATTTCAAGCCTTACATGGGGCGTAGCTGACTTTCTGGGTGGGCTAGCTGCCCGGCGGGCGGGCGCCGCCCAAGTTCTCGCGGTCTCTTATCCCGCCGGCGCTGTTGTCATCACCTTTGTTGCAATCTTTGTGCTGCCAGGGCAACTCACCACTGACCTAATCGGGATCTCGTTGCTTACCGGCATTGTCGGCGCGATTGCGATAGCTCTGCTTTACGCCGCATTGGTGCGCGGGCAAATGGGCGTGGTGTCACCCATCACCGCGGTCCTGAGTGGCGCAGTCCCGGTGATAGTTGGCATCTTCCGGGGTGAGCAACCTTCATCTTTTGCATTCGTCGGAATGGGTCTTGCGGTATTCGCAGTTATTCTGGTGAGTCGAGAATCGGCCCACCATCACGGTAAAACCCCGATGTCCGCAATCGCATTGGCGGTAGTCGCTGGACTTGCCATTGGCATTTACTTGACCGTACTTGGTCTCGCACCGATTGATTCTGGGGTCTGGGTTGCATCCATGGGTCGTTGGGTTTCCACCCTCATCATGATCACCTTCGTGATTGTTGTTTCTCGCTCATTTAACCGCACTACTTTTCCGTGGAAACTGGCAATAATTACGGGGATCCTTGACTCGATGGCAAACGGCTTTTTCCAGTTGGCGAGCCAGCGCGGGTTATTGTCAATAGTTGCGGTTCTGGGCTCGCTCTACCCTGTGGCAACCGTTGTACTTGCGCGCGTGGTGATCAAGGAGCGAATGAATCGAGTTCAAAGCATCGGGGTGCTCTTGGCGCTAAGCGCGGCTGTCTTGCTCGCATTTAACTCGTAGAGAGCGAGTTAATAGCTTTTCGTATAAAGATAAAAAAGACAATATTGGCAATCGCCAAGGCCAAGAAAACACTGGACATGATTCCCCAGCCTTGGGCCGATCCAATAATGATTGCGGTGCCGGAAAAGAAGATTGCGGCGACAATTTGCAAGATTGCCGAGAATCGAAGCTTCCGCAGTTCCCTCACTTTGAAATCTGTATGCGGATTTTCATTTTCCGGTTCCACGGGAATTCCTAACTCGATCAAAGGCGGGGGTGAGTAATTGTTTAATACTGTCAGAGAGTTCCATGAGCCGGTCCTTCTGCACTGCATTTTTACTCCAGGCCACACCGATTGTGCGAAAAGGCTGTGGATCCTCAAGACTCGCGATTGCGATCCCTGTCCCGTTGCGAGCCTCAAGCTCAACGGCACACTCGGGTAGAAGAGTGACGCCGCTTCCCGCAGCAACCATTTGACATACCGTTGCGAGGCCCGCTGCACCTACATCAAAAGTATTTGAGACTTTGGCGCTGGCACAAATCTCTTCAGCTTGACCCCTGAGGCAGTGGCCATCTTCAATGAGTAGAACGGGAAAGTCTGAAATCTCCCCTAAGTGGATTTGGGAAGTTCCCGCAAGCGGGTGCTGTAGGGGGACGGCGAGATAAAAGGTATCGGTGAACAGTTCACAAGTTTCGATATCGGAGTCAACGATTGGGAGTGCGAGTAGTGCCAGGTCAATTGAGTGATCGCGCAGTGAATTGATTAGGACGTCGGTGCGCTGCTCAGACAGTCGCAAGGAAATCGTGCTCCCAAGCCCAGCAACAATTTTTGGCAACAGGTACGGCGCGAGTGTGGGGATTGCGCCAAGTCGAAGTACTGAATCAACGCTTTGTGGGGCGGCGGCGTGGGTGAACTCAGTGAGTGCGTCAAGTGCGCGGCGGGCGAACGGTATCAATGAGGCTCCGATCGAGGTCAGTTCCACGCCTCGGGAGCCGCGTTGAAACAGCGGGAAACCAATTGAGGTTTCCAAGTCTCGAATCTGGACGCTGACCGCGGGCTGGCTGATTTCCAAGACGTGGGCAGCAGACCCGAAACTGCGTTCCTGGGTGACAGCAACAAAGGCTCGGAGCTGGGGGTAGGTCGGGTGCCATTTTCGGCGATCGAATTCCATAACCTCAGATTATGCTGCATAAAAGTTTATTCATTAGACTTATGAGTAAATTTACATCAGAATAAGGCCAACCGAGTCGAAATGGGATGATTTTCTATGAGCACTGAAGCGCAATGTCCAGTCATGCACGGAGCAGGCGTTGGTGGAACCCAGAATGAAGACTGGTGGCCCAATCAACTCAACCTGCGCGTCCTCGATCAAAACCCGCCATCGGGCAACCCAATGGGTGAAGAATTTGACTACTCAAAGGCTTTCGCAACACTCAATCTTGATGAAGTGAAATCAGACCTCACCAAGGTCATGACCGACTCTCAGCCATGGTGGCCCGCAGACTACGGTCATTACGGTCCCTTCTTCGTCCGCATGACCTGGCACAGTGCTGGCACATATCGCACCTCAGATGGTCGCGGCGGCGGCGGCAACGGAATGCAACGCTTTGCACCGTTGAACAGCTGGCCAGATAACGTAAACTTGGACAAGGCACGTCGATTGCTGTGGCCGGTAAAGCAGAAGTACGGAAAGAACCTTTCGTGGGCAGACCTATTCATACTTAGCGGTAACGTCGCGATGGAATCAATGGGATTTGACACCTTCGGTTTCGGTGGCGGCCGCGCTGATGTATACCAACCCGACGAAACTTATTGGGGTTCAGAGCACGAATGGTTGGATGACAACCGCTACACCGGTGACCGCGAATTAGAAAACCCACTGGCCGCTGTGCAGATGGGTTTGATCTAC
>CAJIYV010000133.1 GCA_905181745.1 uncultured Actinomycetes bacterium
ACATGGTACTCGCACTACCTGACCTGCGCCGATCTTGGCTTAGGTTTGTGGGTGGAGCCCGTCAAATACTGCCTGAGTAAACACTAAATCTAATGCTGCTGTAACGGCCGCCGCCCTAATCACGTTTCGAGCAGAACCTGATGTGGACGGATCCCTGACACCTGCTAAATCGACCGAAATTGCACCACTAGACGTTTTGGACGCAAATCCCAGCCACACGGTTCCCTCAGCGACGCCTCGGTGAGGTCCCGGCCCGGCAACCCCGGTAGTGGAGAGTGCGTAGTCCGTCCCAAATAGCTTGCGGACTCGCTGCGCCATGTAGGTCGCCACTTCAGCCGAAACGGCACCGTCGACTAGCTCGGTCTCACTAAACCCTAGGACTGCCCGCTTTGCCTCCAGGGAATAGGTGGTCACACCTCCAGCAAACACTGTAGACGCGCCGGCGATATCCACCAGAGCACTGGCTAACTCACCACCTGTTAAGGACTCGGCCGTACAGATGGTCTTCCGATTGGCGTGCAATAGTTCAACTACCCGCGCTGCACCATGCCCCGCCGAGCTCATCTGCGAACGACCTCAATCTCCTTGCGCAATTGCGTTGCTTTTCGAACGTAGGCAATCGCCGTACCTAGTGTCAGTATTACTGCTATCGCCATAACGGAAATTTTCGACACGTCCCACAGAGTGACGAACGACTCCGGCACCGATGTCGGCCACTCCACCAGATACATGCTGATCGCAATTATTTGAGTAAGTGTTTTAGTTTTGCCACCGCGCGAGGCCGAGATCACCCCGTGTTCGATCACCCAGAAACGAAGAAGTGTGACTCCGATTTCTCTGGCAATTATCACGATCGTGACCCACCATGGAAGCGCCCCAAGGTAAGACAGGCCCATAAGTGCAATCCCGGTGAGAAATTTATCGGCGATCGGATCGGCAATTTTCCCCAAGGTTGTGATTAAGCCGTACTTGCGCGCAACGAAACCGTCCAGAAAATCGGTTAACGATGCGAGCAGAAATACGAGCGTGGCCCAATTGCGCGCGGACTGGGTATCTTGCAGTAACAAGTAACCCAAAAAGGGAACTGCCGCTACACGCAGTGCGGTAAGGGCATTGGCAATATTCCACGCTGAAGTGCTGTTCGGCAAATCAGCCGCATGGTCGGGCGGGAGTGGGTGCGCTGGCACTAAGTTTCCAGTTCCGCGACTAGGTCAACGCCACTGCTGTCAATGACTCTCACGGACACTAGCTGGCCTATCTCCAGTGCCGTGGTCCCCGCGGCTCCCAAAATTTGCGTCTCACCGTCATCAGGTCCCTGATGCCCAGCGTGACCGACGTAGCAGTTAGATTCTTCTTCAAAGGATTCAATAACAACCTGGACTAACTCGCCGATTCGATCTTGGGCTCGCTGAGCCATCAGCTCGTCAACGAGATCGGTAATCCGACGCACCCGCGCATCGATTACACCTTGGTCAACTTTGGGCTCAAGATTAAACGCCTCGGTACCTTCCTCATCACTGTAGGAAAAAACCCCCACCGCATCAAGTCGTGCCTGCTCTAAAAATGCAATGAGCTCTGCAAATTCTTCATCGCTTTCACCCGGAAAACCTACAATCACGTTACTGCGAATCCCCGCGTCGGGTGAAAGATCTCGAATCGTCGCGATGAGTTCGAGGAATGAATCTTTACCACCAAAGCGTTTCATTCGGCGTAGCAATGTGGCCGACGCGTGCTGGAACGACAAATCGAAATACGGAGCGACAACCGCAGTGTTCGCCATGACGGTCAATAGATCTGGGCGAACTTCGGCCGGTTGCAGGTACGCAACCCGAATTCGGGCAATATCAGTGCCCTGGCCAATCGCGGGGAGTAAGGACTCCAGTAACCGCAAATCCCCTAGGTCCTTGCCATACGAGGTCGAGTTCTCGCTCACCAAGACGGCTTCGGTAACACCAAGGCCCGCTAGCCAAGCCACCTCCGCCACCACATCAGCGGGCGGTCGCGAAATGAATGAGCCACGAAATGAGGGGATCGCACAAAAGGTGCACCGACGATCGCACCCTGACGCCAGCTTTACCGGAGCTACCGGTGAATTCTCAAGTCGTGTGCGCAGGATCGGTGGCTGCCACGCTAACGCGCCATCTGCAGCGGGCATTACTTCTTGTGAGCCGTGTCCGGGAATCGGATTGGTGTTAGCCGCGCGGTCAACTGGGCTAATGGGCAATAATGCCCGACGATCACTCGGCGTGTGGGCGGTGACCTTTTCCCCACGCATCACCGCATCAAGGCGCTCGCCGATGTTCGGGTAGTCGTCGAAGCTGAGCACTGCATCAGCTTCAGGTAAGTCACTCGCCAGTTCAGAACCGTACCTTTGCGCCAAGCAACCAACCGCAACTACCGCTTTGGTCGCCCCGCCGCTCTCTTTAAGATCTGCTGCTTCAATGATCGTGTTAATTGAATCCGCCTTCGCGATATCCACGAAGCCACAGGTGTTCACCATTACCGCTTCGGCATGCTCAGCATCCTTGACCAAAGTCCAACCCTGTGACTCTAGTCTTGCGGCGAGCTCCTCGGAATCAACTTCATTGCGGGCGCAGCCCATGGTGATGATTGCAACAGTTTTTTCCGACACCCCCAAAGCCTATCCCCCACGGATTGAAAGGATTAAGCCCGGAAGTTCATCGGCTGAAACCAGCACATCTCGAGCCTTTGACCCTTCGCTGGGTCCCACGACCCCACGGGACTCCATCAGGTCCATTAAGCGCCCGGCTTTAGCGAATCCCACCCTTAGCTTGCGTTGCAGCATTGAGGTTGAGCCAAATTGGGTCCCCACAACCAACTCAACCGCCTGCAGCAGTACGTCAAGATCGTCTCCAATATCGGCGTCAATCTCTCTCGTTGATGCAACAGGCATAGTCACGTCATCGAGATAATCCGCGGCCCATTGGTCCTTGCAATGGGCCACGATGTCACGGATCTCGTGTTCGGATACAAAAGCACCCTGAATCCGCATTGTCTTATTCTCACCCATGGGGAGGAAAAGCCCGTCCCCTTGGCCGACAAGTTTTTCCGCTCCAGGCTGATCCAAAATTACCCGACTGTCCGTAAGACTTGATGTAGCGAACGCCAGACGGCTGGGAACGTTCGCCTTGATCAGGCCAGTAACAACATCAACACTGGGTCGTTGCGTTGCAAGAACCAAATGAATACCGGCGGCACGTGCCAACTGCGTGATGCGAACAACGCAGTCCTCAACATCGCGTGGAGCAACCATCATGAGATCAGCGAGTTCGTCAACAACTATCAACAGATATGGATACGCCTCGATTTTGCGCTGTGAGCCTGGTAGTGGTTTCACCTTGCCTGATCGAACCGCCTTATTGAAATCATCAATATGCCTAAACCCAAACGTAGAAAGATCGTCATAGCGTCGATCCATTTCTTTAACAACCCATTGCAATGCGTCCGCTGCCTTTTTCGGGTTGGTGATGATCGGCGTGATCAAGTGCGGCACACCTTCATAAATTGTTAACTCGACCCGCTTGGGATCAATCAGAATCATGCGCACTTCCTCCGGGGTTGAGCGCATCAAGATTGAGGTAATCAGCGAGTTGATGCAGCTACTCTTACCTGCACCCGTCGCCCCTGCTACCAAAATGTGGGGCATTTTGGCCAGGTTTGCAACAACGAAA
>CAJIYV010000134.1 GCA_905181745.1 uncultured Actinomycetes bacterium
CTGATTCGCGAATTGAGATCACCCGATGTGACAGCGGCCCGGTCCGATGAACTTAAGAGTGAAATTATCGCTGAGCATCAAGGTTTGATCCGCTATTTTATTCGTTTATACGACGTGCAGGTTGTGGAGGATTTGGTTCAGCTTGGAACTATCGGAGTGTTAGCTGCAATTGATAAATTTGATCTTGATAGACAGGTCGCCTTTGCCACCTTCGCGGGTGCGCGGATCCGGGGCGAAATTTCACACTATTTGCGGGATAACGCGACGATTCGGATCCCCCGGTCAGTGCAATCGCACATCAAAGTGGTTCGGGCCGCGCAGGATACCTTTGTTGCCCAGCACAACGAGCTGCCAACTTTCGTTCAGCTGGCGATTCACGCTGATCTCAATCGAAGTGAGCTCTTCGATGCTCTGCAGGCCAACCAGAGCACCCATCTATTTTCTTTGGATGACCCCGAAACGCACCTAGACATTGCCGCAACGCAAAGCGAATACGAGTTCGTTGACGAATGGGTTTCGGTTCAACCCGCAATTGATCAATTAGCTCCACTTGAGCGAAAGATTCTTGGGATGCGTTTCATCGAGCAAAAGAGGCAAAGTGAAATTGCCCAGGAACTTGGCATGAATCAAATGGCGGTTTCTCGGCGTCTCAATTCGATTCTGGAGCGACTTCGTCACCATGTAACTGCTGAGTGACACGTGGAGTAAATGCTATGAAGCTGCCAACAAGTGCAACTATGCTCACGCTTAGTGCTATGACCTGCTGCCAAACATCAGTTGCGCCTATCAGCGGGACGCTGACAACGAGGACCAGCACCTGGGCTAAAGCGAAGGGTGCGCGCGCCCATCTACGCCGACCGAACCATCCGAACGACACAAGCAACATTGCCGCCCCGAACATGGCGAAAATCAGTACTTCTAGGGTCACGCCAGAAACATTAGAGACCTGCGACGGCCCCGTGAGCCCTTCTCGGGAGATTCCAATCACGACAAGACAGGCGTACACCAGATAAAAAAGACCCTCGATCGCGCTGATGGCTCCCAGAATTCGGAGTCGGTTAACGGTTGATCTCGCATTAGCCACCCCCTCAGCGTAACGCCAAAGCTCAATTGAACTGCGCCAGCGTAGAGTGAGGTTGTGCGAGCTTTACTGGTAGTCAACCCAAATGCGACAAGCACATCTCCTCGGGTTATTGACGTGATCGTGCGAGCACTCTCACATGAATTCGATCTAGAAGTCACCATGACAACGCATAAAGGACATGCTCACTCAATCGGTGAATACGCGGTTGAAACCGAGATTCCTTTAGTAATAACTCTTGGTGGAGACGGCGTGGTCAATGAAGTGGTTAACGGGATCATGTGGACAAACCCTGCGAAGTCCAAGCCCGCAATCGCCCCGATTCCCGGAGGCAGCGGAAATGTTTTTGTGCGCGCCTTGGGCTTGCCAGTTGATCCGGTTGAAGCGACCGGGGCAATTATGCAGAGTTGCCGTGCAAATCATTTTCGTACGATTAGCCTGGGTCTTGCAGCTGCAACCCGCGACAATGGGGAGACTTTTAGTCGGTACTTTGCGGCCAATTCTGGCATTGGGCTTGATGCAACGATCATCGCTGCGATGGATCAGGGCCGAAAAACGGGCGTAAGTGCGTCACCACTTCGCT
The DNA here is from genome assembly GCA_905181745.1 of uncultured Actinomycetes bacterium. Lineage (GTDB taxonomy): Bacteria > Actinomycetota > Actinomycetes > S36-B12 > S36-B12 > UBA4592. The sequence continues at coordinate 1,665 of CAJIYV010000134.1, forward strand.
ATCTAGGAACCACCGCGAGAGAGTACCTCCGCCGGAGCAACCGGCGGGCATCCATTCAGGTTTCCCGACCCGGGAACCCTACGATTGACCACGCGCGCGTGGTACTTGTTCAGAACTCATCACCTTGGACGTTCTTTGGTTCTTGGGCGCTGGATCCCAATCCCGCGGCTAGCTTTGCTACTGGCCTTGATGTTTTTATCGTGTGCAAGCTGGACCCCATCTCTACCGCGCGGGCGGCACACCGAATCATCACCCGATCACGCCGCAAGGTCTCAGCAAACGCTTACACGAGCTGGCACGACCAAAACGCTTTTTCGATTGCCGCCCACTCCGAAGTTCTCATTCAGATCGACGGTGAGGCCCTCGGAAATGTTTCCCAGGTTCAATTTACCCACCATGCAGATGCTCTTACCGTGGTTGATCCCTTGTGAAAATATCGGAGCAAACGGACAAATAGTACAAATTGGCGAGATGTGACCCATTCAACACGAAAAACTTGCAATTCCCACAAAGTTTCTGTCGTTTACTCTTGTACCCGAGGCCAAGGTCTGCGAACCTATCCCTGCCCTTGTTTTGACGGGCTGGCCGCCTTTCCCCGTGGGCCAGTGAAGCAAACCTTCACCCCCAAGTGGAAGCCAGCGCGTGAGAGCATTAACAAGTGCTGGCAACCCCAGCGCATCAGCACAGATGGAGTGATCCCGCATGGACTGGCGCCACGAGGCAGCCTGCCGTGACGAAGACCCTGAATTGTTCTTCCCAATCGGCAATACCGGACCCGCATTGGTCCAAATCGAAGAGGCCAAGGCCGTCTGTCGTCGCTGCCCTGTCGTGGACGACTGCTTGCGGTGGGCGTTAGAAACCGGCCAAGACTCCGGCGTGTGGGGTGGACTCAGTGAAGACGAGCGTCGCGCCCTTAAGCGACGTAATGCACGCCTACGCGCTCGCACTACCGCTTAGCCTCCAGCCTCTCTTCGCGCAACCGGAATTCGGATCATCACACGGGTCCCCATATTTCCAGGCTCGCTCGTCTGCACTGGTTCGATCGTTACCTGACCAGCTAGTTCGCCACACACCAAATCCGACACAATCGTTAATCCCAAGCCGCAATTCGGGAGCTGCGTGAGCGGTACTTCCGATCGCACGGTCCCGACTCCGTTGTCGCTGACAATTGCCCGTAAGTGACCTTTATCGCGCTCCGCGGTCACGAAAATTTCCGTGGCCCCTGAATGCTCAACAACATTATGAATCAATTCCGACACCGCCATGGCTAATGGCGTAGCGACCCGTGAATTCAGCGTTCCAAATCTCCCGTGAACAACGCTCTCAAGTTTCACTCCATCATGACGAATTAACCCAAGCAATGACCCAACAAGAGCATCAAAATCTACGTTAGTCGCGCCTTCGCGGGAAAGTGAATCGTGGATAGCCGCGATCACTTCAATGCGAGCCTGGGCGTCTCCCAACGCTTCGGTAACCGCGGAATTACCCGCTCGCCTGCCTTGTAAGCGCAAAACTGAAGTCACCATTTGCAAATTGTTCTTAACTCGGTGATTGATTTCCTTGATGATCGCATCCTTTGAGAGTAATTCTTTTTGGTGCTCTCGCAGGTCAGTAACATCTTTTACGATAATGATCGTGTAATGATCCTTCGTCGCGGGTAAGTCTGATGGGGCTAGGTAGTGGGACGCCAACATTAGAGTTGCGCCATCACCCACGAGGTCTGCCATCCCGGTTGTGCCACCATGTGAGAGTTTGATCAAAGGTTGAGTCATCCCCGCCGCTGCCACATTCATCCGTTTTGTAATTTCAAAAAACCCCTGCCCCATCAAATCAATTGCCAAACCCATTTTCCGAAACGAACTCACGGCATTGGGACTTGCGAAATTAACCTTTCCAGTTTCGTCTAGTCTGATGACGCCATCTCCTGCCCGCGGCAACTCCCAACGACCTAATTCGTTAACTGAGTCAGAACTCCATGCTTGACCGCCAGAGATCATGGCAAATATTGAGTCAGCGCTCTCCAGATACACTTGTTCGAGTCTTCCGGCAACACGTGGTGCGCCACTGCAGTGTCGGGCTATTACCGCAATCACTTGTTCATTCCACTTAACTGGGATCGCCTCAACTCCCACGGGCGAAAGAGGCTCAAGGATCTCACGAAAGATGGTTGCTTGACCCAATGCTTCGGCCCGGTCGAGATAGTGGAATCTTCCTCTTGGCGCAAAAGTGCCAACAACATCCTGGCCAAGAGTGGTCGGCGCAGTTGTCGGACGGATTTGGGCGACTGCGGTCATTCCCCCGTCATTCCACGTGGGTGCCCAGAGAACCAAATCGCTTAACGCAAAGTCCGCTAGTAATGACCAATTCGACGTAAGAATCTCCAAAGCCGCGATTGCCTCTTGTGGGAGCTC
>CAJIYV010000135.1 GCA_905181745.1 uncultured Actinomycetes bacterium
TTGGAGCGGGCAACCCAAATCAACCCCGAGCATCCGGTTTTGGTGGATCGCTTCCTCGACGATGCCGTGGAAATAGATGTGGACGCTCTCTTTGATGGCACAGATCTCTACCTTGCGGGCGTCATGGAACACATTGAAGAGGCAGGGATTCACTCTGGTGACTCAGCCTGTGCGCTGCCCCCTATTACTTTGGGCAGAGAAGAGATTGAGCGGATCCGAAACTCAACCCATGCGATAGCTGCCGGAGTCGGTGTTCGGGGATTAATCAATATTCAATTTGCCCTCGCATCGGACGTGCTTTATGTCCTGGAAGCCAACCCGCGCGCGTCTCGAACCGTGCCATTTGTGTCAAAGGCGACGGGTGTGCCAATTGCAAAGGCGGCGGCTCGAATCATGGCGGGCGAGAGTATCGCAGTGCTTCGTGCAGGTGGAGTCCTTCCCAGACTTGGTGACGGTGGGCAATTGCCTGCAGGTAGCCCAATATCAGTGAAGGAAGCTGTGTTGCCATTTGGACGTTTCCATGGAGTTGATACGGTTTTGGGTCCAGAAATGAAGTCAACCGGGGAGGTCATGGGCATTGATACCTCATTTGGGGTGGCATTCGCCAAATCACAGGTCGCTGCTTTTAGTGGAGGTTTGCCAACGCGGGGAACCGCATTTGTCTCGCTCGCGAATCGGGATAAGCGCTCAGCCATTTTCCCAGTGAAGCGACTCTCTGACCTCGGTTTTGAGATTGTTGCGACGGAAGGCACTGCCGATATTTTGCAACGCAATGGTGTGCCCGCGCGGGTGACCAGAAAGCAATTTGAGGGCGTAGGTCCGGGTGGAGAGCCGACAGCGGTGGATTTAATTAACGCCGGTGAAATTGACCTGATCATTAATACCCCGTATGGCGTTGGCCCCCGAAGAGATGGATATGAAATTCGCACCGCTGCGGTTCTTCGTGGAGTACCATGCATTACAACGGTGCAAGGATTGGCTGCTGCAGTGCAGGGTATCGACTCCCTTCTGCACGACCAGCCATGTGTGAAGTCCATCCAAGAGCATGTACAGGGTATGAACTGGGACAACGTGTAGCGTGGGGCTATGAGCGTGGGTGCAAGTGAGGGTGCAAATTCGGGTGCGATCCAGGTAAATGGTGAAGTGCTTGATGTGCAGCGAACAGGTAAGTACTTCCTCATGTCGGTAACTGCGCCGGGGATCACTGAGCGAGCCCGACCGGGGCAATTCGTGACCATCGGCATAGGCGGCGAAGAAAGTTCAATGGTTCTTCGCAGGTCTTTTGCAATTCAAGGTGTGCAAGCTCGGGGAATGTATGGCGGAACACTTGATTTTGTTGTCTCCCCGGTGGGTAAGGGTACGCAATGGCTGACTAAATTGCGCCGCCATGATCCCTTAAATTTGGTTGGCCCGTTGGGCAAACCATTTACGCTTCCCACCAAACCCGTCACCTGCGTCCTTGTGGGTGGTGGTTACGGCGCGGCTCCATTGATCATGTTGGCGCAAGCTTTGCGTGAGCGTGGATGCCGGGTTGACACGATTATTGGGGCATCCACCGAGGAAAAGCTTTATGGAGGTCTCGATCTCAAACGTGTGTCAACATCGTTAACTTTGGCCACGGAAGACGGCACGGCAGGAATCCGCGGAAGAGTGACTGACGGCTTAATTGACACCCTCAATTCATCTAAAGTTGATGTCGTTTACGCGTGTGGCCCGATGTCGATGTTGGCCAGTGTCGCCGAGGAGTGCACGACACGGAAGATTTTTAGTCAATGTTCGGTTGAAGAGTCCATGGCGTGTGGGATTGGTGTCTGCATGACCTGCGTGCTACCCGTAATCGGTGAAGACGGTGTGACCCGCATGCTCCGCTCCTGTGTTGAGGGGCCTATTTTTAGAGGCGATCGGGTTCGCTGGGCCGACATCGGCACAATTCCAGAGGGAACTTGGGGCGGGGAGGGGCTGCGATCATGGCGCTAAACCTGGCCTCAAGGGGCAACGCCTCACCTGAATCAACATTCGATCTGCGCACCCAGTTGGGTTCACTTGAGTTGCAGTCACCCGTGTTGACAGCTTCCGGTTGTGCAGCGGCTGGACGCGAACTCGACAACTATTTTGACATCACTGCGATCGGTGGGATCGTCACTAAGAGCATCATGTTGGCACCGCGATCGGGCCGAGCAACGCCACGCATGGCGGAAACTCCGAGTGGCATGTTGAACTCGATCGGTTTGCAAGGCCCTGGTGTAGAAAGTTTTCTGGAAACTGACCTTGCTTGGTTACAGCAGCGGGGAGCGCGCACTATCGTTTCCATCGCCGGTGGAACAGCTGACGAATTTGGCAAAGTTGCCGCCAAGCTTCGCGTCGCAGGAGGTTTCGACGCAATTGAAGTCAATATTTCTTGCCCCAATGTGGAAGACCGCGGTCAAGTGTTTGCCTGTCGGGCTGATACCTCTGCGCAAATAATTCAAACTGTCCGGCGAAATAGCGATAACAAGATTCCTATTTTTGCGAAGTTGTCGCCCGATGTCACAGACATTGTTGAGATCGCAACATCAGTTTCGCAGGCGGGCGCGACCGGCGTGTCGGTTATAAACACGCTTTTAGGCATGGTCATCGATACACAGACGATGCGGCCGGCCCTCGCGGGTGTGACCGGAGGACTTTCTGGTCCTGCGATCCGGCCAATTGCGGTGCGTTGTATCTGGCAGATCCGAAGCGCGTTGCCCAATTTGCCCATTATCGGAATGGGCGGGGTCAGAACCGGCCATGATGCCCTCGAAATGGTTCTTGCTGGTGCTAATGCAATTTCTGTAGGCACTTCAATCTTTAACGACCCAATGGCACCAATGCGAATTCAGAAAGAACTGGAGCAGGAACTACGCAATCGCGGCTTCGAAAGCCTCACGCAAGCTATTTCGTTCGCGCACAGAGAAGTAAGTGAGGCCGTGATCGAGGACGAAACGGGTGAGTCCAAAGATGAAAGTGAACGGGACTGGGATTTCATCTCCGAATAGCCAGTGTGAAAAGGAAGGCATTCAATGGGAACAGCTCCAATTGCTGTGGCACTTGATGCACAAAAAATTGAAGTACTGCGAGAGTGGGCTTGGCAGACGCAGGAGGTTGTCTCCACGCTCAAAATTGGATTAGAAACTTTCTATCGCAATGGTGCAGACGCAATTGAGGTGGTCCGCGAGAGTGGTTGCGATCTGTTTCTTGATGTGAAATTACACGACATCCCTAATACGGTGGCGGGAGCTGCCGCAGCCCTGTCCCGCCATGCGCCAAAGTACCTGACCGTGCATGCCTCAGGAGGACCTGACATGGTGCGAGCGGCATGTCAGGAATTACCCGAGACCTTGGTTGCCGCAGTCACCGTGTTGACGAGCCTAGATGACCAAGCGCTCGCCGAAGTGGGGATCTGTACCCCGGCACAGGACACGGTATTGCGGCAGGCTGCTTCATCCGTTGCGGCAGGCGCCAGAGCGATCGTGTGTTCACCACATGAAGTTGCTCGGGTTCGTGCTGAAGTGGGTGGCGGGATAATCCTGATTACCCCGGGGGTGCGCCCCGCAGGGTCGGTGCCCAGCGACCAAAAGCGAGTAATGACGCCGAAGGAGGCACTAGATTCTGGAGCAGATCTACTCGTAATTGGACGACCCATTACTGGCAGCCCGAATCTGAAGGAAGCCGCTGATGCAATTGCTCGAGAAATGGGCGCAGCATGAATGAGATAAATCCCGACCAAGACCACATCGCACCACTGATCGTGGTATCGGGTCCATCCGGTGTCGGGAAAAGTACTGTGGTGGCCCGAGCACTCGAGTTGAACCCTCAGATGTGGCTCTCGGTCTCGGCGACAACACGAGCTCCGCGAGCGGGGGAGCGTGAGGGCGCCTCGTACTTTTTCGTCTCTGATCTGGAATTCACCCGGATGGTTGAGACCGGCAACATGCTCGAGTGGGCTCAATATGCAGGAAATAGATACGGAACGCCCAGCGATCCGGTCCAAGCCAGTCGCCAAGCTGGTGTGCCAGTGATTCTGGAGATCGAAGTTCAGGGGGCCCGCCAAGTACGAGAGCGGGCACCGCGGGCGACTTTAGTGTTCATTGCACCCCCGAGTGTTGCAGAGTTAGACGCCCGGCTGAGAGGCCGAGGGACCGAAGACGAGGCGGCTTTAGCGACCCGATTAGAAATCGCACACGAGGAATTGGCCGCGATTTCTGAATTTGATCGCGTTCTGGTGAACTCCGATGTGACCCACACGGCCCAGGCTTTGCTAGAGTTAGCGACTTACCCGCGAAATGAGGATTCATGAACCCACGTCCTGAAGGCATCACCCACCCCTCAATTGACGACCTGTTGACCAAAACTGATTCAAAGTTTTC
>CAJIYV010000136.1 GCA_905181745.1 uncultured Actinomycetes bacterium
GTTTTTTCATTTTTGGCCTAAAAGTTTCACTTCCCGGGCTTGGTGACCTAAAACGAGGCTTTGATTCCCTCACGAAAAATGGTTATGCACAGGCCCCCGGGGCCATGGGGTGTGTGCAAAACCTAATGCGTAACCTCAGGGCGTTGCTTGCTGCATTCAGTATCAGCAGTTAGTTTCAGCTTTTGTTAGTCGATGAGTTGAAAATGCCTGAAAAGTGAATACTTTTGGCGCCAATCGGAGCCTATTCTTGATCCTCCTCACGATCCAAACGCACTCGTAACGCCTGAGTGCATGCGTAATGAGGGATTGCTGGAATGCGAGTAAGGATTAGCCATTAAGCGCTTCATCACTGTACTTATAGGCATCGTCAACAATCTCAATGTCACCAAAATTTTCAAAAATGTATTTGATGTCCGATTGATCCGGATCGAACCGTTCAACATAGGAGCAATCATGAAATATACTTCCGTCAAGAACTTCGGCCTGGGTGACAACGCCGCGCTCAACCATCAAATGCAGTGCCGCGGCCTGGAAGTATGCGTTAGCAAAGAGCTCACCCGGCTCTGTTTGATAGTCAAGGTAGGCCTTTTCGAGAATTCGTTGAACATAGTCGTCACGGCCATCAACTTTTGCTGCCATGTAGTTTCCAAAATACTCGGCGGTTCCCTCTGCGAACCAGCGAATGGAATCGTAATTTTCTTCAGGCTTCCCTTCCAGCTTGGCACACCATGCGCCAAGATAGTTGGAAAGCCCATGGTAACTCTCGTGGAAGAATACTTCTTTGGCAGTGGTGACTGAATTTTGCTCTGGCCAAGCGTAAATTGCCGACCGTGCTTCAAAGCAAGGGTCCGGTGCTGTTGCAACATCTGCTCCACCACGGATCCAGCTTTCGACCGGGGAATCCGAATTGGCCACTTCTTTCATCTCCTGTTCAGACTCACACTGAAGATTTGTTTCCCACTGGACGAAAGTGTCAACTACCGCATCCACTTCCGCCGCCGAAAGAACCTGTGTGTGTTCTCTAAACATGGCGCCATCAAAGACTTCAGGGTCTGGCTCTTCATCAAGTTCGGCGCCGATGGGCCAAATTAATCCTAAGAAGCTTGTGGGTGGTTCGCTCATTTCAGCGATGGCCGCTTCTACCCAAGATAGTACGTCAGAATCTGTGATTCCCTCGGCGTAACTCACGCCTTCATATCCCGTTGGAACACCCTTGGAGGCGATTGACTCAGGCTTTTCGAGATCGGTCGGCTCTTTGCTTTGCCTCCCGGTGTCGGACTCCTGTGGAACCACCGAAGTCTCTGACGTTGAGCACGCAGACAAGAAAGCGAGGAGCAAAGCAGCCACCACAAAGGCGTAGCCGCCACTGGTGAAAGACCTTTTTTGTCTCGAATTAATCATGGTTGAAGATACCAGTTCCTGACTAACCTGACCCTTTCGTGACTAATGTGTTATTTCCAGTGACGCCAGACGGTGAATGGCGATAGCAAACTTATATGCCTAGTTCAACGAAAAGAGCAGTCTACTCCTTTTCACCCGCAGGAAACTAGGCAAAAAAATTATGAGTCGAGTTCTTGCTGCCACTTCAGCAGAAGGTCAAAGGCTTTGTCAAAACTGTCCACAACTTCGCCGACATCCTCAACGCATCCGCGTACAAAGAGATTGATGCCTTTACCGTCAACCATATTGCGATCGCGGATCACGCGCGTATCGGTAACCAGGCCGATAATGCCCTTCTTTGTCTTGTCATGGCGCATCTCGGACCAGAATATTCCGATCTCAGTTGCGGTGCCATCGTCGACGCTGGGGCCATCAAGGAGGGCAAGGACAACATTGGCGCCCAGAATTGCCTCAGCGTCTGTATCAAAAATAAACTTTGTGGTGATGGGATCTGGCAAGGGAATCTCGTGAGGAACAAATACTTCCATCCCCGCTTGGCGCATCCGCTCTGCACACTGATCAATATAGGAACGCTCGTAAGGTGTGAAGAGAGGACCGGCGAAGTAAATTTTCATGACTAGTACATCCTTGTCTTGGTGAGATGATGGGGCCAGTGCGTTGCGTGATAACTCTTCCAGAACCTGAAATCAACCTGCGGTTGCAAGAGCGGTTCCATGCCCGGGCGACGCTTGTTGATCTCATCTGTCAATCGTGCGATTGCGTAAATTGAACCCGCTCGTAGTTCAACCTCAGCCTGGCTTTCACGAGGAACTTCAACGAGGGAATTGATCTGATCTTCAAGCTCGGGAGCGTATTCAAAGATTCCCGTTACGCGCAGTCCGACAGGGACGATGTAGTCAGCAAAAGCAGTGAGCATGTGAGCATCTTCTAGCTCCCATGCTTTTTGGGGCGAGAGCGCGAGATGCATCCCCCAAATTCCGAGTTGTGCCAACTTGTAGATGAACACTTCAGCACCGTCGTAAATGCTGACATCGCGAAAGCGAGAAAATTCAGAGGTTAGTCGCTCGAGAAGTCCGTCCCCCCCTGCGTAAAGGCGGGGAGCACATGAGCGCACGAAATTGGAATACCGTCCTTCATAATTCTCAACGAGCACGCTGCCAACTTCATTGAAAAGCGTCACTCGTTCATCGAGCATCGGCATTTCGATCGTTCCAGCGAAGACATTTTCGAGATCATTGCGCGTGACCTTAGCGAGGTAATCACCGCTGAAGAAGGGGATTCCGGCGGCGATAGCGCGGTGAAGACAGGCAATTACCGCCTCAGAATCCGACCAGCGCTTACCCATGTAGTCGGTTTCAAATTTCACCCCGGTCGCGAAATCGGTAAAAGCGAAGTTCATCGTATTGATAACCAAAGTGAAATCCATCAACACATCCGGATCGTTGCCAAAATCAAACAGCAATGCTCCGTCAGGCTTTGCAAACTCCTCGTATGCCATCCAATCGGCAACGCAAATCAACTTCTCTTCGTTGATTTGAACAAGAGAAGCGCTCTCCACGACAGGGACTACGCTTTGTAGGACAACACTGTCCCAGAACGGTGAACGCATTCGCGGACCTCTTCGCCTTTTCGGATTCTCGTTGGGGGGCACCCGACACTGCGGATGGTCGCATATTTTGGTCTACCAAATCGTTAGCGATTACGATGAACGGAACGATACCCTTTTGGAGTACATTTTGTCTAGAGATTTTTTGTTTCTACTCGGCGCTAGGAGTTTTTGATGTCGGTGCACGAACATGTTGTAGTTGTAGGCAGCACGATGATGGACATGGTTGCCTACACAAGTAAAATTCCTCAGGCAGGTGAAACAGTAAGTGGTGATTCCTTCGCCCTCGGGTTTGGAGGAAAGGGGGCAAACCAAGCGGTGATGGCTAGGCGTTTAGGTGCAACTGTCTCGATGATTAACACTCTCGGTGACGATCTATTTGGAGACAGCACCCTCGCAAACTTCCAAGAGGAAGGAATAGATACATCCGGCATTTCTCGAGCTCACGGCGCTAGTGGTGTTGCTCCAATTTGGGTTGAACCCGATGGATCAAACCGTATTATCTGTGTCGCGGGAGCTAATGACGCAATGACTCCCGCCGGCGCTATATCTGCGCTTGAGCATCTAGA
>CAJIYV010000137.1 GCA_905181745.1 uncultured Actinomycetes bacterium
AGTTATTGCTCGAGTCTTTCCAGTTCCCGCCCCAGCGAGCACGCGGACCGGGCCCCCAACAGCTAAGGCCACCTCGCGCTGCTCCCCATCCAATCCTTCAAGGATGCTGTGCGCACGCTGCTCTGGGTTCACCCGCTGATCTTGTCATGGGGATCTGACCCCCTCGCACCAACTCCGGATCACCCCTAGACTGCGAGTATGGGTAATGCAGCTTTGGTAACCGTCTACACGACAACGTGGTGCGGGCCGTGCAAGCGTCTCAAGGCCCAAATGGGGCGGGCAGGAGTTGAATTCACCGAAGTGAACATTGAAGTCGACCCGGCCGCCGCCGCTTTTGTCGCTTCGGTCAACGGGGGCAACGAGATGGTGCCCACACTCAAGTTTTCTGATGGATCAACGCTGACTAATCCCCCAATCGCCGACGTAATTGCCAAACTTGGGGATTAGCTTTTAACTAGCGAAATGAGGTACTGCTGGGCAGTATTTCTCCGTACCAGCGGGCAATCAGCTGGTGGGCAATGCTCACCCGTGGTGGCAAGTGCAACTTCTGCGCCGAGCACAATTGCATGATTTCGGCCCGGTCGTACCACCGGGCTTCCACGATTTCCTCACCATCAACGCAAATGTCGGTAGTTATAGCTCGCGCCTGATACCCCAACATAAGCGAGTTAGGAAATGGCCATGGTTGACTCCCCAGGTAATCAATACTGTCCGGATCAATGGCAATTCCGGTTTCTTCACTCACCTCGCGGACCACTGCTGCTTCGGCTGATTCGCCCGCCTCAACGAAACCTGCGAGGACCGAAGCCGATCCGATCTGCCATCGGCTTTGCCGAGCAAGAAGTACTCGATCATCGGGGTCCGTTACCAACATGATTACTGCCGGATCTGTACGTGGAAAATGAATTGAGTTATCCGTGGTGCACCTACGAGCCCAACCAGCATCGCTGTGAACCGTCTTGCCCCCGCATCGAGGGCAATGCGTATGCGTGGAATTCCAATTATCCAAAGCAATGGCCGCTACCAGCAATCCAGCTTCGCGATCATTGAGAAGTGCCCCTCCCGCCCGCAAGTTCAACCAGGAATCAGGATCATGGGCGGAAACAAAATCGGTGTCAGCCGATACTCCAAAAAATACTATTCCGGCATCACGGCCCAGAAAGTAAGTCGACGAGTTCTGGGGAATGTCTGCGAACTTGAAAACCACAAGATTTTCGCCGTCAAAGGGAGCCTGTGAATTATGCACACAAATGAACCGGGTGCTGGGATCGATGAGTGATTCTGCAATCCACTTGGGATCTTTGCGCAAATGCGCACTGCGGTCAGTTGCGCTCCGAGAAAGTACTAAATCGGTTAACCTGGACGAATGTGCCATGGAATCCTTTCAACGAGAACCAACCTACCCTTTGAACAGATCGCCTGCACATAGGCTTTGACCGTGAACGTGTTTATTAGGCAACTCACCGGCATTCGTTTAGTTGCTGCCGTCTGGGTTTTGCTGTACCACTCACAAGGCCCCTTGGATGCAATTGGTGTGTTAGGCATCCCCGTTCTCCCAGATTTTATTCGGGTCGGCCGACTGGGTGTGGATTTATTTTTCGCCCTCTCTGGTTTTATCTTGGCGCACACCTATTTAAGTTCACTTGGAGAACGGCTCAAAGTGAACAAGTCCGTGAGGTTTTTGTGGCTACGGCTCGCACGCATCTATCCCGTCCATGTGGTCATGCTTTTGATAGCGGGCTTTGCTGTTACTGCTCAATCAATCGTTACCGGTGAGGAACTCAACCGCAGTTGGCTTAACCCATGGGATTTCATTAAAAACCTGCTGTTGATTCAGGAATGGGGCTCAGACCCGCAGCGGGGCTGGAACTTCGTGGCATGGTCACTTTCAATGGAATGGCTCGCCTATCTGATTTTCCCGTTCATGGCTCTTGTTTTGTGGCGAATGCATAAGCACTCACCGACTTGGGCCTTGTGCCTTTTATGGATCATGTCACTTACACCATTAGTTATTTACGGGCTGGGATCCTCAGACCCTTATTACACGGAAAATTGGGGTTCTACTTACCGGGTTCTTACCGCCTTTACGGCCGGTGCAATTTCCTACTTGATCGTGGATCGACTGCGTGAATCTGATCGCGCAGCGGCTATATGCGATGTATTGGCCTTTGTCTTGCCAGCAATTGTTGTCGCCGGTTCCGTGTTTTTGGCTTGGCTTCCTGCCGCTGTCTCGCCCATTACTTCCACAGATCCAGATGCCGAACCGCTTCCTCCCCTTTTTCACCTCACGCTAGTGCCTGTTTTGATCGTGTGGATTGGCGTCCTTGCACTGTCACGTCGGGGCATGGCGAATCTGCTGGCAACCAAAATTATGGTGTTTGGGGGATTCATCTCATATTCGCTGTACATGACTCATCTTGTCTGGTTTGGATTATGGCGCGCGGGGATGAAAACCTTGGGTATTGAGAGTGGGCCCTTGTACGCGCTTTCGGTCCTATTTCTGCTTGGCATGTCGTTTGTGATTGCCTACGTGATGTGGCGTCTGGTTGAAGAGCCGGCGCGGATTCGAATGCGCATTTGGATTGGAATTCGTCCAACCCCCACCGAAGAAGCGGGTGAGGCCATTGTCGAGAACACTGACCCTACAACTGCTACGCCAATTGACGTTCCAGATCGTGAATAATTCCATCGGTGTCAACCGGTAGTTCAGTTCCTAATGCCAGCATGACAAAGGCGGTTTCGACTTCTTTCCAATCAACTCCGGTGATTTGTGCCCACGCGAGTCGATAAAAAGCGAGTTGGGTTGGATCAAGGTGATCGGTACCCCCCGTTTTCCAATCAACGACTAGATACCGTCCATCAATTTCAAACACTGCATCGATATACCCCGTAACTGATCGGCCCAAAATCGTCAGATTGAAATGCTGTTCAACGGCGACCGGTGTCAGGTTTGCAAAGCGACTCGACAGAAATGTTTTTTTGAGGTTGCGCACCGATTCAGTGTCGGTTCCCGCTCGGTCCCAAGCGCCCTCCAATTCATCCCAGTCAAATAGAGTCGCCAGGCCGTAATGGGTTTCAATAAATGCATGGATTTCAGTACCTCGCGCCGCAATGTAGTTCGGCTGCTGGGGCATGGGTCGGGCAAGTTCTACCGCGAGAACTTCAGGTTCGCGCATTGCACGCAGCATGCTGCTCGCTCCCAGACTCCGTGGTAGCGCAACCGTGCGGACAGGTGAATTAAGCCGTTCACGCTCTCCCCGCAATGCCGCGAGTGCACTTTCCCAACGATCCACGGTGACACTGTCATTATCGACCAACTCTGCCAGAGGGGTCGCGCCCTCGTGCACAAATTCGGATTGTCGAATCAGTTCCTCCCGAGTACCCTGCGGCACAGGTAGGGGCCACGACCACTGCTCCGGGTTTTCGCTTCGCTCGGGTCGATCACCATCAGGTCGGGGCGCCCAAAAAGGAATATTGGCACTCGTCCCGGCAAGGAGGTCATGGGCTGCCGTAAGGAAGGGGTGTGGGCCATGGGGAGTTTTCCAATTCACGCCCCACCAACTGCCACTGAGCGTTAATGAGTCTTTAGCCCGAGTCAGGGCGACATAAGCCAACCGCTCAACCTCGCGTTCTTTGAGCGAATCGAAGTGAGCCAAGTAGCCCTTCTTGAGATCTGTCTCAGAGAGTTTGGTCAGACTGTAATCAGGGAATGCGGCGATCGCAGCCGACGCATCTTGGCGCAAAGGCCAGGGTGCCATAGTCGCATTTGTACTCCAATTACTGCGCGCTTTGCCACCGGGGAAAGCCTTGTCACTGAGGTTGGGGAGGTACACGTGCGTGTACTCCAGACCCTTTGCTTTATAGATGGTGATGAGCTGTACCGCACCTTTTTCCACCGGTTGCTCAAAATCCAGACTTATGTCGAATCTCTCAATGTCATTGAGCCGAGAAATAAATGCTCCCAGGGAAACCCGACCATCAGCGTCTGTGAAGTCTGCTGCCAGATTAATCAATTCGTTGACTGCAATCGCGTCATTGGCTTTGAGTTGACTTTGAACATCAATCCCAGTCGCGCGAATAACCCGCCCCAAAAATTCAACCAGTGGCTCCCCCGCATGTGGACGTACGGATCGGATCACACCCGCCATTTTCCCGAAGCGATCAATCGCGCTTGTGGAATAATGGTCAAGTGAACCAAGATCAAATAGTGCGTCAGAGAGCGAGACGACATCGACCAGATCGATTCCCTCAACTGCCGAACTGAGCGCCTGATCAATGCTGTCGGCTTCGTGGGCACTGTCATCTTGGGGCCGTCCACCCGTCTTCGTGAGTTCAGCGGCGCGTGCACCTAATGCCGCCAAGTCCCGCGCGCCAATGCGCCATTTGACACCGCTGGCCCAGCGCACGAATGACGGGTTAGCAGTTGGTTCGTGGATGACTTCCAGGATTGCGCGAAGATCGATGACGAGCGGATGCGAGAGAAGCCCAGCTGCAGAGTGCAATTGCACAGGGATCCCCCGCTGTTGCAATGCATCCTGCATGCGCAGCAGATAGTTTCCGGTTGTCGCTAGCACCGCAATGTCTTGATCAAGACCAGCCGCGTGAATCGCTTCGTGCTGCTCGGCGATCCGCTCCGCCATCCAGGAAATCTCCTGATCAGCGAAGTCGAAAAGTGCGAGGGTGATTTCACCTTGAAGCTCGCGGGTGGGATCCAAACGTTGCACGTTCGGGTGCTCAGCCCGCAAATTTTCCGATATAAGATTTGCCAGCTCAAGAATTTGAATTCCAGAACGACGATTTGCTGAAAGCGGATACACACTCGCTGGCTGATCATCTTTAGTGCGGAATTGACGTGGGAAGCTATTGATGTTCTCAACACTGGCCCCACGCCAACCGTAAATCGCTTGACAGGGATCTCCCACCGCCGTGACCGGAAACCCAGCGGAAAATATTGTTTCCAAAAGAATACGTTGGCTAATGGACGTGTCTTGGTACTCATCAAGTAGCGCGATTTCAAAGCGGGATCGAATTTGCATCGCGACCTGCGGAAATTGGGTAACGATCTTGGTGGCTAATCGAACTTGGTCGGAGAACTCGATGAGTTCGCGCTCTTTCTTTAACTCACGCCAATCTTGCACGAGTCGCGAGAGAGCGATTCGCCGGCCCGAAGTACTCGCAATTTTCCGCAGTGATGCATTCGATCCGCGCAGGCCAGCCACATAGGAGATCAATTTCAGGTCGTATTCGATCACCTGCTCCGGGTCAATCGCGAGTTCACTCAGCTCAGAATCAAGTGCCAACAACTCAGAAGTCAATTTTGCCGGGCCAACAGAGATGCCAGAGAGATCTCGTGGCGTGTTGCACACCAGTCGGTAAGCCAATTGTTGCCTTTCCCCGTCGGTTAAGACATCGGTATTGAAATCGCGCCCCAGGAGGGCTCCAAATTCCTTAACAATCCCTGATGCAAAAGAGTTGTAGGTGACAATTACTGGATCGCCACTCTCGGACGCGAAACTTTGTGGGTCCACATCCATTAACTTGCTAATTCGCGACCGGGCCGATTCCAGTAATTGTGCGGTTGCTTTAGTAGTGAAAGTAAGTCCGAGAACTTGTTCAGGTGTGAGGTAGCCACTTCCAATCAGAAATGCAATGCGTGCTGACATTGATGTGGTTTTCCCTGATCCTGCACCTGCCACCATCACGGCAGGTTCGAGCGGAGCCTTGACGGCACTCAACTGTTGTTCTGAAAGCGAAAAACCCAGAATGTGCTCGAGATCTGCATTGCTGAGCTCGTTATTCGATTGCGTCGTCATCGCTCCCACTCTCCTCTATCAGCACTCTGCTGAAAATATCGGATGATTGTGTCGGGCACACAAGCGTGTAAGAGCAGTACCGACACGAGGGGTTCACCTGCGGAACAAAAGCTTCGGAGCGAATGATTTCCGCTGCTTCCCCAAGTTTTACTTCAATCCACGTGGGTGAATCATCAAAATTAATCGCTTCCTGTATTTGTACTTTTGGTCGTGATGCTTCTACTCGTAATTGCACAAGGGCCGCACCGAAAGGTGGATCCTCGCCCTCGGCGTCTAATTCCACAACCTGATGATCTCGCAGTAGCAATTGATAAATTCCTAATTGACCGTTCTGGACTATTGCTGCTTTTGTGGGTGGAGACTTAACATTTTTAAAATCTATCGCGACGAGACGGCCTGATTCGTCGATTTCAACTCGGTCCAGGATTCCATTGAGATCGATTCTCTCTGGCTTTCCACTCGGCGTAGTGACCGTGAGTGATACTTGATACCTGCCTTCGGCTACGACGAAAACTCGTGGTGTCAGGTTGTGGTAGTCAAGGAACAACTCCGCGGCTTTATACGCCTGCGCGAGATCAGAATCTGACTGCCAGTGAGCCTCGTATGCTAATGCTTGCCAGGAGTCGCTAATGAGCTCTTGAATTTGCTCAGGATTTTGATCCAACTCGCCTTTGGCTACGTATTCAGCTATTGCATGAACAATGCTGCCAAAAGCTGTTGCAGAACCCCGCGAAACTTGCGCCTTAACTTCGCGGTCCAAGAACCACTTCAATGGACATTCCAGCAGCGAGTCCAGGGAACTTCCTGACATGTGTAGCGGCGTGTGTATCTTGCGGACCGGCCGCTGCGACTGGGTGAGTTGTGCCAGGCCCCACCAACTGTGGGGACCCACACTGGGCCCCATTCGGGAGAGCAACTCTCCTGCTCGTGATTTCAGTCCCGCACTTGCCTGCGGATCCGCCAAGGTCTCTCGCAAGTCAGCCGCGAGCCCAGCCCAACTTGAACGATTCTTTGGGTAGCCGGTAACCGTGCGAGCAGTGATCTGGAAGGACTGCACGTCATGAATAAATCGACTGGGTTGATCCCCACCTTCGCTGCCTTGGTCGATGCAGGTCAAGGTGAGAGATTCACGTGCACGGGTGGCCGCAACATAGAACAAGTTGCGTTCTTCACGCAAGAGTGCGATCGGATTCGTACCCGAGGTTACCCCACCAACACTAATTTCTTCAGCGTTGAGCAGGCTACCGCGGGCTACCAGATTGGGCCAAATCCCTTCCTCGAGTCCCACAATCCACACCCGGTCCCACTCACGGCCTTTACTTTGGTGCACGGTCATAACTTGTACTGCCTCTGCGCGCAGTGCGCGAGCCGATACCGGTTCTGCCGGCACACTCTGGTACTTCAACTGGGTGAGAAAGTTTTCTATTCCAGCATCTGATCGCTCCGAGAATCGAGCCGCGGTATCAAAAAGGGCCATGACCGAATCCAGATCATGATGGGCGCTTCCACTATGTGACAAAGCGGCAGCCTGTAAGCGTTGGGGCCACCCGTGGGGGTGATTGCTCCCGCCACTCCACGCCGTCCACAAAATATCAGGAACAGATCCGTGGTTGGCAATGTCGATTCGCAAGTGAGCTACTAACCCGGCGATTGCTTTCACCCGGGTGCACAACTCGCCTAGATTCGGGCCCTCCTGCGAGGTGATCTGAGCCAATAAATCGCGAGAATTTTCTCCCACGATGAGGTCCCTAATAAGTTGGGATGAGTTCACCGCTGGTTGTACTGAGCGAAGGGCCCGGCCCACACGCCGCATTTCACTCGCGTCAAGGCCGCCAATCGGTCCGGTCAAAAGGTCTGCAACGACAGCGGCGCTGGCTTGTTCCGGTTGTGCGGCAAGGGAAACGAGTCCTAGTAAGACTTGAACTGCGGGTTGATCCTTTAACGCAATTTCATCCGTGGCGACTACGACGGGCACGCCCGCTCGATTCAGTGCGCGCGTAATCAAAGGAATATCTGAGCGCGCCCGACCAATTACCACCATTGATTTCCATGGCACACCCTCGGCCATGTGAGCCGTGTAGATATCTTCGGCGACAAATGCCGCGCGAGAATTACGCGATGCGTACTTATTGATTTTTACCGCACCCACGTCCACGCGAAAGTGCCCGTAGCCCACCAAGGCCTGCCGGTCTCGATCAAAGGGTGCGGTGGCCGCGGTCGCAATTTCTTGTCCAAACCGCCATGCACCCGTGAGTTTATGGGAAGTCGCCCTTGGGAATTCCAAATAGAAGCCCGAGGTCATGTCAGTTTCCGAGCCGCGGAAACCGAAAACACTTTCATGAGGGTTGCCAACTGCTACGAGCACCGAAGCCCGCTGTGCCAGTACCGCAAGGAGTTGGCGGTGCAGTGGACCAACTTCCTGATACTCGTCAATATAGATATGCGAGATCCGGGAAACTACCGGCGATTCGGGCGCCAGAGCGATTGCAGCCAGCAACAGTGAGTTGTAGTCGAGGACATTTTCCAGCGCCATGACTTCAGCATCATTGCTTGCAATATGCCCCGCCACCACCCACTCAGGTCGCTTGTATTTCTGACCTAATTCAATCAGATCGCTTCCACTTTGATTAAGTTCCTTTAATCGAGCAATTACCGTGCGCACTTCGTGGGCGAAACTGTGAGTGGTGGCCGCACTTCGCAACCACTCTGGCCACTGGATCAAGGCTCCAGGGCCCTGGGTGTCGGAGAGCAACCCGGCGATCAGGTCCCGGATCCGCGCATCCTCTTCGGCGCCGGAAAGTAATCTTGGTAACTCCTGGGCTTGAGGTTCGGCCCCATTGGCTCCGGCACCCATAACGATGGAATAGGCCAAAGCGTGAAATGTGCCGATGTAGGGCAGCACCGTGCTCTGCACGTGCCCAGCGAGCTCTTCTCGAAAATCTCGCACCGCTAATTTCCCGTAGGTCAACACGAGGACTTCACTGGGTGAGACACCCTCACGAAGTCGCTGAGCCACGCTCGCGATCAACGTTGTCGTTTTACCTGACCCGGCTAAACCAACTACCAGGTTGTGACCCGAGACAAGATCCATCACGGCCTGCTGTTGCGGGTCAGCACCTATTGGCTCCGTCACGCTCACAGTTGTATCAAGTTCCCACCGCATAGCCTATGAATACCACGCTGCACCGACATCACGCACACTGTGACACCATTACCCTGTGGCACTGGAACCCGATTCACGCATGGAAACCCAGTTCACCATTGCCGAGGCGATTCCCTATATTGCTTCAGATCTCCCACCGGAAATCCCTACGCCCCCGATCAACACGGACCCCATAATCGACGACGGGGCTATTCGCAGGCGGATTCGGCGCCCACTTGATCTGGCCCGTTTCGTCGTGGCGATTGCTCTGGCCAGTGGAACCATCACCCTGGGCTACTTCGCAACCAGCACCACCGCGGGGCTAGATACCGATATCGAAAGTGGGGCGGCACTTCTCCCATCACTTATCGTCCTAGTCCTCAATGTCATTGGTGGAATCGGTTCCCTTGGGCTTCCCATCGCTGCCTCAATTAACCTAATCCTGCGCCGGCGCTTTCGCCAACTTTTTGATGCTTTGGTTGCCATGTTCCTCGCCGTTACCGCACTGTCCATCGCCTCAATCGTGATGGGAAATTTTGACAATACGCGACTATTAGTAGCCATGGCTGGCTCAACCAGCAGCACAAATGAGTCAACCGCCCCCATTCTTGGTGGCATTCTCGCGTTCATTACGGTCGCTCGACTCATGGGTCGAAGGCCATGGAACGTGCTGTCCAGTGTTGTGGTGGTGTCGCTCGTTTCAGTTACGGTCTTAAGCGGTGGGATTGCACTGGCCGGAATCGGGTTCTCACTGGCGGTGGGCTGGGCAATTGGCCTGCTGACCCGGTACGTCCTAGGTACCAGCACCACTCGGCCCAGTGGCGCCGCGGTCGCAGCAGCTCTTGCGCGCGGTGGTTATCCCATAACGCAATTGCGTATTGCACACCTCACCAGTCGGGGACGTCGCTATCTCGCGACAACCCGAAGCGGCGACACCCTCCGAGTCACTGTGCTGGACCGAGATCTTGAAGGCGCTGGCTTAGTTAATGCCGCTTGGACCAGTCTCCGCTTGCGTGATGAACCCGGCAAGGGTGCATTTAACCTGCGCAAATCAGTAGAACACGCCGCCTTGATCGCTTATGCAGCCCAAGTGGCAGGAGCACCCGTCGCCCGGCTGGTATTGAGCACCGAAGTAGGTCCCGACTCCTGTGCCTTGGTACACCAGCAAATTCCTGGCACCCCATTTGATGAACTTGACGACATCACTGACTCAGAACTAGATGGTGCCTGGCGCGCGATCCGCACCCTGCACGACCATCAGATGAGTCACCGCGCACTTTCGGGACGCCACCTACTGCGCGGCTCAGATGGCGCCACCTGGCTCCTGGGAATAGATCAAGGATCAATTGCGGCGAGTGACGTTGCCATGCGCTTAGACCTCGCAGAACTGTTGTGCTCTTTGGCCATGTTGACCTCGGTTACTCGAAGTGTCGCATCTGCCCGGCGAGTTCTGGGAAGCGCGGCAATTGCGCGTGCTCTCCCAGCACTTCAACCCGTCGCCCTTTCGGCGAGAACCCGCAAAGAGTTACGCAAGCACAAAGGCATGATCATTGCCTTGCGCGATGCAATTGTTGAATTGCGACCAGACGCTGACACAGAACAGATCCAATTCCAACGCATTAAACCACGCACTTTGATCCTGATTGTCGCTGGCACAATCGCCGGCTACGTACTCCTCTCCCAGCTCGGTTCGGTTGACCTTGCAACCCTATTTAGCACAGCCAACTGGTTGTGGGTTTTGGCAGCATTTGGTTTTAGTTTGATCACCTACGCCGGTGCAACCTGGTCACTCACTGGCTTTGTTCCCGAGAAGCTTTCTTTTGGTAAGACACTTCTGGCCCAAATTGCCGGCGACTTCGCGACCTTGGTTTCCCCACCCACACTCGGTGCTATTGCGATCAACGTGCGCTTCCTACAAAAATCCGGCCTGCACCCAGCCTTATCCGCCGCGAGCGTTGGGGTTTCCCAGGTTGCTGCATTCATTACCTACATTTGCCTACTTTTTGCATTTGGTATCGCTGCCGGAACCCAAGCCGACTTCACATTCGATCCCCCATTTTGGGCGGTCGTCGGTGTCGCAGCCATCGCCGTTATTTTGCTCGCCCTACTGGCTGTGCCCGCGGTGCGGCGGGAAATTGGTGCGCGAATTGGTCCACTGATTAAAGAAGTAATCCCTCGATTCGTAACCATTGCCCAGCGGCCAATCAAATTGTTGGAGGGGATTGGCGGAATTCTTCTGCTTAATTTTGCCTATGTTGGCGTGCTCTTCGCCTGTATAGAAGCATTTGATGGCAATCTGAGTATCGCGGTTGTTGGAGTTGTTTACCTTGCGGGTGCAACAATCGGCCAGGCAGCGCCCACTCCAGGCGGACTCGGTGCTGTTGAAGCCGCACTTGCCGCTGGACTCACCGCTGCCGGACTTGATGCGGGGGTGGCTGTTACTGCGGTCCTGCTGTATCGCTTGGTGACTTTCTGGCTACCTACGGTTCCGGGCTACTGGGCGTTCACTTATCTGACCAAAAAGAACTTGCTCTAACCCCACAACGACTAGCGGCTTACCCAATCAATGTAGCCACCCGCGTAGTGCTTGATGCCGGAAAATCCTTGAGCTTTGAGTTCACGCAGCAAGTGTTCCGACCGCACACCCGCTTGGCAGTACAAAATTACGTCACCAATGAGTGCATCTGGATCAAATGTCGACAGCGGCATGCTCATCGAACCTGGGATTTGCCCGTGAATGAGTTCGTACTGTTCTCGGATATCGATAAAGGTAAATTCCACATCGCCACGTTCTCTGGACTGTAACAGTCCAATGAGTTGCGAACGAGTCACCGTGTCGTCGGTGGTACCTCCCGCACAAAAAGAAACGTAATCTTGCAATTCGGTAATACTTGGGGAATCACCACACATCGGACAGTGAATGTCCCGAGCAATTGATACCTCCTCGATCCGTGCACTCAGCGCGTCAAAAATTGCAATGCGCCCGCTGAGTACCTCACCTACCCCGATAATTACTTTGAGCACCTCGCTGACCTGCAGTGATCCGATCACACCACAAATAGCTCCGAACACCCCGGCATCAGCGCAATTGGGAACGCTCCCGGGCTCGGGCGGACTCGGATAGACACAGCGATAGCACGGGCCACCCGGTAATCCAAAAACACTCACCTGTCCATCGAATCGCAATACCGAACCCCAGACATACGGCTTCCCGGCCAAAACACAAGCATCATTGAGTAAATAGCGCGTGGCAAAGTTATCTGAACCGTCCACGACGAGGTCAAATCCACCAATCACATCGAGTGCGTTTTCGCGGCTGATTGGCCGGTCAAAAACTTTCACTACCGTGGTGCTGTTCAGTTCGGCAATCCGCGCCGCAGCAGATGCAGCCTTTGACGTTCCCACCCCACGCTCAGAGTGAATAATTTGCCGCTGCAGATTACTCAACTCAATTGAGTCAAATTCAATAATTCCGATCGTTCCCACGCCAGCAGCAGCCAGGTAGAGCAAAGCCGGAGACCCTAAGCCCCCCGCCCCTACAACGAGTACTCGAGCACTGCTGAGCTTGCGCTGACCAGATTCACCCACCTGATCAATTTTGATATGTCGGCTATACCGGCGCAAGAAATCCCCGTCTAATTGCTCGCTCATGTTGCTTGCGCCACCAGATTTCGAAGTACCCGAAGCCCGACGGACAGGGTCGCAAGATTAATTTCCTCAACTTGCAAAATTTCGTCGAGGGTCGTCCGCGTCCTAGCGACTCCCTCGGTGCGCTGTTGCTCCCACAGTGTTATCCGCTCCGCGGCAACCTTGCCCTCAGTTGCCAAGTACACCCGGCCGGTGAGCTCAGCGATCACCGAATACAAATCCGATCGTAACGCTTGGCGCGCTAACGCCGTCCAGCGATCCCCTCGCGGCAAGGCCGTGATCCGAACAAGCAGTCGGTCCACATCAAAACGTTCCGAAAGCGCAAAGTACAAGCCAATCACACTCTGCACATCAGCATCAAGTGATCGCGCCAATTCGGTAATGTCGAGCAGAGAGAAAAGATCTAAACCACTCGCGGCTCGATCGGCCAGCTCCTTAGGGGCACCGGCGTCAATGAAGCGTTGCGCCAATCGCTCAAATCTTTCCGAGTCTTGACCTTGTAAGGCCTGCGGGACTCCACCGGCGTACTGCTCAACGCTCGCTGCAAATGCACTAATTTCAGCTTCAATCTCAATTCCCGCGCCACGGTTTTGCAAGAACCATCGAGCAGATCGATCAAGTAAGCGACGTACCTCAAGATGCAATGCGGTTCGCGCCCGAGCGGGGACATCTTCGGGCAGTGTGTTGATCCAATGCCATAAGTCCCTGATGCCAAAGACTTCCATCGCAGCAAAAGCTGCCTTTACCACTTCAATGGTTTTCGCGCCGGTCTCTTCAACCGCCCGAAATACGAAGGTGATCCCCCCGATATTTATCAATTCATTTGCCATCACAGTGTTGGCAATTTCAGCACGCAGAGGATGGGTGAGAATTTCCTCACGATACTTATCTTGGATTTCTACCGGGAAGTAGTCCATGACAATCTGATCACACCAGCTTGCACTGCCCAAAGCAACCGCATTGAGATCCTTTGTGACTTCAATCTTTGCGTAGGCCAAAAGCACGGCAAGCTCAGGTGAGGTGAGGCCTTCACCCGCCGCGCGCCGAGTATCAATGTCCAAATCATCGGGTAAATATTCGAGGGCTCGGTTCAACAAGTCCCTGCGCTCAAGGTGTCGCATCATTCTTTGATGCACACTCATGAGCCGGATTGCTCCCGCCCGCGCGTTTGACAGCACCACATTTTGATTGATGTTGTCTGCCAAAACTAAATCCGAGACCGAGTCGGTCATGCTGTGCAGTAAATTGTCACGGGCTTCTGGCGTCAGGACACCTCGCGCCACCAGTGGCGAGAACAAAACTTTTAAATTTACTTCATGATCGGAAGTATCCACGCCAGCAGAGTTATCAATTGCATCTGTATTTAGCCGCACGCCACTTCGCGCTGCTTCGACTCGACCCAGCTGGGTCAGGCCAAGGTTTCCTCCCTCGCCAACCACCTGCACTCGCAACTCGCCACCATCAACGCGGATCGAATCATTTGCTTTATCCCCCACTTCAACGTTGGTTTCAGTACTGGCCTTTACGTACGTTCCAATTCCCCCATTCCACAAAAGTTGGACGGGAGCTTTCAAGATCGCATTAATCAATTGATCCGGCGTGCACGTTTCGGAGTCTGTGTCAAAATCAAGGGAATCTATTACCTGCTGTGTCAGTGCAACAGTCTTCGCAGATCGGGAAAATACACCACCACCCGCAGAGATCAACGCCTTGTTGTAGTCCACCCAAGAGCTTCGCGGCAGGGCGGCCAGTCGCACTCTCTCGCCAAAACTGCTAGTTGCATCTGGAGTGGGGTCGATAAAAATATGCCTGTGATCAAATGCCGCGACTAATCGAATCTGGTCGCTCAGCAACATGCCGTTGCCGAAAACGTCTCCACTCATATCACCGATGCCTACAACAGTGAACTCTTCGCGTTGGGTGTTGAGATCCATCTCGAAAAAGTGGCGCTTAACAGAATCCCATGCGCCGCGCGCTGTGATCGCCATGGCCTTGTGGTCATACCCTGCTGTTCCACCGGATGCGAATGCGTCGCCAAGCCAGTAATTCTCTTCGATTGCAATTGCATTTGCTATGTCGGAGAAGCTGGCGGTGCCTTTGTCCGCCGCTACGACGAGATACGGGTCGTCAGGGTCATGTTGCACAACATCAATTGGGGGCACAACGATCGAATCAACAATATTGTCGGTCACGGAAAGTAGCGCACGGATGAAGTCTTGATATGCGCCGATGCCTTCGGCCAGCCACGCTTCGCGATCAATAGCAGGATCAGGCAAGTTTTTGGCAAAAAAACCTCCCTTGGCACCGACGGGGACAATCACAGCATTCTTCACTTCCTGTGCCTTGACTAAGCCAAGAATCTCAGTTCGAAAATCTTCGCGTCGGTCGCTCCACCGGATTCCGCCACGAGCAACCGCTCCAAAGCGCAAATGCACACCTTCAACTCTGGGCGAATGTACCCACACTTCATGTGCCGGTCGAGGAAGTGGGATGTCCGTGATCATGGTGGGCACCATCTTAAATGCAATAGTGTGCGCATTCGTAAAATAATTAGTGCGCATCGTTGCCTCGATTAAGGTCCAGAACAAACGCAGAATCCGGTCATGGTCAAGTGAGGGGACTAACACAAGGCTCGCGTCAAATTGCTCACGAGCAGTGTGAGACTCCGACTCGCGATCACCCGCAAACACAGGATCAAAACGCACCCGGAAAAACTCTATGAGCAGCCTGCTGATCTCAGCATTTTCTAGGATCACCATCTCGATGTATCCCTGGCCAAAAGTGGAACCGATCTGGCGCATATACCGGGCGTACGCACGAATTAGCTGTGCATCCTGCCACGTCAATCCGGCTTGGGTCACTAGCGAGTTAAAGGAGTCACTTGCGATCTGCCCGCGCCAAGCGGCCTCGAATGCCGACTCAAATCGGGCAAATAGAGTGTCCGCGCCGTAGATCTCGCCTTTGGGTAGAACCAGTCCAAAATCAAGGATCCACGCGGATGCGCGGTCCTTTCGTCTGATTTCATATGGATGCTCGTCCAGGACTTCGACGCCAAGTCGCTCCAGGATTGGCAGAATCTTGGTGAGTGGCATCGCAGGCCCAACCCGCATTACCTTGAACCGCAGTTCTCGCGAATCACTCACAACCGGCGCATACAAATCTAGGGCCAATTCACCCGGTTCAAGTTTTTCAATAATGAGCGCATCGGCCAAACCGATACTTGCGTCAAAGTCCTCCTTGTACGACTCGGGGAATGCCTCTGCATAGACAGGGACGAGTTCAGAATTGCTACTTTCCAAACTCAGAGAGTGATATTCATCCATCCAGCTGCGACTGGCATGAGCTAGCCGTGCCTCTAACTCAACAAGATCCGGTCTCAGAATTTCCGCTCCGCTCGGGACGTGGATAACGTAATGCATGCGTGCCAATACTGACTCGGTGACGCGCGCCGTGTAGTCCACGTGTATTCCACCAAATGAATCTCTTAGGATCGCTTCCAATCGAAGTCGTATAGCTGTCGTATAACGATCGCGGGGAAAATATACGAGTGCTGAAACAAATCTTTCATATGAGTCATACCGGATGTACAACTTTGTTTGGCGTCGTTCTTGAAGGTGTAAGACGGACCTAGCAACCTCGGCCAGTTGAACTGAGTCAATTTGAAATAACTCATCTCGCGGATAGGTGTCGAGGAATTCCTCGAGGTCCTTGGCACTATGAGACCCGGAAACATAATCAAGGTTCGCCTTGACTTGTTGGCATTTGGCGCGCAACACTGGAATATCCGAGACACTGTCCGAGTATGCGCGTGCCGCAAATATCCCCAAAAAACGTTGTTCCCCAACGACATTGCCATGTGCATCAAATTTCTTGACCCCGATGTAATCTAAATGCGCGGGGCGGTGAACAGTTGACCGAGAGTTTGCCTTACTCAAAACAAGGAGACTTTTTTCACGAACACGAGCCCTCGACGCAGGCGGCAAAACCGCAACACTTTCTAAAAGGTCCTGCTGGTCGCTTGTCCTGAGAACACCCAAACCGGATCCATGAACTGGGTGCAATGCATCTCTGCCATCAACCTCAACTAGGTCATATTCTCGGTAGCCAACAAAAGTGAAACTGTCCTGGGTGAGCCAATCTAAAAGTGCAATCGATTCGTCGAGGTCTCCTTGATCAATACCGACCGGAGGCTTGCTACGTAAATCACCCGACACTTCAATTGCCTTCTTGCGCATTGCACGCCAGTCATTCACGGCCTTGCGTACGTCGGTCAGAACACGGGCAAGACCAGCGACTACCGCGCTGAGATCATCGGAAATGAAATCACGCTCAATGTGGATGCGCATCCACGACTCTGCAGTTCCACCTTTTTTTATCTCGTTTACATCCAAGTCGTGAATGAAAGTTATTTGATGCGATTCATCGCGGGTCACGGCAAAAAGTGGGTGTGCGACCAGATGAATTGCTCGCCCTTCCCGAGTGAGTTCCGCAGCTACAGAGTCCACCAGAAATGGCATGTCGTCGGTGACGATTTCAACGACCGAGTAACTCACACCTGGCAAATCCGGGGTCCATGCCCGAATCAGCGTTTCACCGTGTGCACCATTAGGCCGGAACTGTGCCCAGCTCAGCATGTCGGCGGCCTGATCGCTAGCGATCAGGTCTGTAGCATTAAATCCCAAATCCACGCTTGACTGGTCCTTGAACAGTTGCTGGGCAACAATGGGAACTAACTCGCGGAAGGAACTCACAGCCCTACGCTAGTACTGAAAAGTGCTTCACGGACCAAGGAGATGGATTTCACATGCCCACACAGTTTGATTTCGCCCAAAGTTTTACCGGCAGCCCGCTCACAGTCTTCGCCATGTTGTCCCAAGAAAACTTCATTTTGGCAAAATGTTCCGCGACCGGCTCTCTGTCCGCTGAGGCCAGCGTGGCTCAGGTCCCTATTGATGGGGGTGAAAAGGTTACTTTGATCAGTACCCGCGTACTTCCCGCAGATCTGCCAGGGCCGGCAAGATCACTTGTCGGCGACACGATTACTGTGACCGAAACGCAAATATGGACACCTCCTGCTCCCGACGGGAGCCGCACGGCCACCATCACCGTTGATTTCTCCGCTCCGATGTCCTTCAGTGGGACCCTGCAGCTCTCACCCGGCGCTCAAGCAACCACAACAATCACCACTCGCGGTAAATTTACCGCCAGCGTTCCATTCATTGGTGGAAAAATTGAGAAGGTGGCTGCCGAACAAACACAGCGTTATCTTGTAGCCGAGGAGCGAGTGGGTAACGAGTGGCTCGCGGACTAACCCACCAACTGCTCTGACCACGTGTGCGGGCTGGTGCGTAGAGATGTGTCCAATACCATCTTCCGACGAGTTGAGTCCATTAAATTAGTGCCCATCACTGTCAAATCTGTAGCTGTCGGGCTGGCGAGGAACACCCGGGAACCGCCAGCAACAACATCTGCGATTTCATTTGCTGCCGTGCGAGATACGAAACCGCGCCACTGGCGCTCTAATTTCGCGGTCAAACTTTTCGGATGATCCGACTGCGTGAGCGACATCGGTGCGATCACATACACCTCGTCGAATCCTTCATGACTGAGCACATCGACACTTGTTGCTGACACCGCTCCACCGTCGATATAGGTTCTCGCGCCAATTTTTATCGGCGAAAACCACCCAGGGATTGCGCAACTGGCCATTACCGCTTCCGACAAACTGGCAACTGGCGCTCCGGCGCGACCAAATACCGCCCGCTTTCCCGTTTCGTAATCCATTGCCACAACCCATACAGCTGGGTGTGTGCCACTGGGGCTTTGTGCCCACTCCCCTAACGGCGAGACCGCATCCACTAAATGCCCAACACGCTCAAGGCTCTTTGCCCCCGGTGGCAATAGGCCCGATAACACCGCAGTGATCGGGAGTTCGCCGAGTTTGAGTAAACCCGAGCCAAATAGCTTCGGTGACCCTGGTCGCAAGATCCGTGGCCAACCCGGGCGTGACCCACCGGTAGCGCGGACTGGATTCCACTCATAGCCCAGGAGCGGTCCGCTGGTGACTTTCTCCTCTCCATAGTGCTGGCTCAATTCCTCCGTAGTGACACCGCACGCGATCAGCGCCGCCAGCACTGAGCCCGCCGACGTACCCACCAGCAGGTCAGCGTCACCCGCAGTTATTCCTAATTCCTTTTCTAGGGCGCTCAAAGCCCCCACCGCCCACGTCCCGCCGAGGACTCCTCCCCCGCCGATCACAATTGCCCGCCGAGACATTAGGAAGCGACCACCCGCAAGTAATTCCCACCGGGCGAGCTCGGTCGCTGTGCAATCGAGGTTCGTAGCCCGACAATTGAGTCACGGATGTTCGCTGCAATCACATCAACATCTTCCAGCGCATCACGATCTGCCATCAGACCAATACACAGGCTTCCGTGGTAACTCGTCAGACCAATGCTCAGCGCCTGACCGGGTACCAAGGGCACGCACGGATAGGACGCGAGCATTTGGGACCCCGCTGCGTAAAGGGCATGTTGAGGTCCAGGCACGTTGGTAATCGTGACGTCGTAGGCCCTGCGCGTGAGCGTCGATGCCACGCGAGCACCAAGAGCGTGCACAGATGCTGGACCGAAGCCGGGAATGTCAATGATCGCTCTCGCCCCAAGAAATTCACCCATTGGATCCAGGTCAGACATTTGTTCAACCACGCGCATCAATCGATCAACCGGCTCAAATTGTGCCACTGGCAACTCAATTACGTAGGCATTAACCAAGCCGCGCAGCGTCGGCTCTTCCACTTTTGAATCAAGTGAAACCGGCACCAGCGCATTGAAACGATCTTGGCCACTTGGCAAGCCATCGCGTCGAATAAGCCAACTTCGTAATGCCCCAGTGAGCACGGTCAAAATAATGTCGTTGACACTGATGCTTTCTGCAGTCAACGCAGATGCAGATTTGCGGACCTCTCGCAGTTCTTCCAGATCAACATCAACGGAAACGAATCGCCTTTGGGCTCCGAGTTTTGCCTTCAACGGTGACCGGGTCCGAAATCGTGCAAGCGAGACTAAATCTTGGATCGCCTCCGTGGCGCCGTTCACGGCGCTACC
>CAJIYV010000138.1 GCA_905181745.1 uncultured Actinomycetes bacterium
GGGTTGTTCCTGGCAACAACTCGTGAGGAACTTGGCTATCGAGTCACCGTGGGTGCCCCCGATCAAATTGGGCTGGTCGCGATAGTGGCGGGGGTCCTTGCTTTGAATCGACTTGCGGTCCGTGCGGCAAAAGTATCCACGATTGGGGAACGTGCCATTTCAGAATGGTTCGTGCGTCCACTCTTTGGGGAACCGCCCGCTCAAGAGGCACTTTACACCGATTTAACCCGAACTCTTACTGGGACATTCGACCTAAAAAGCGCTCTGTCTGGGCGAGCGCAGTCAGCAGCGTCGCGAAAGCCCGTGGACCCCTCGGCCACTGCCCAAGTGAGAATTTATCGTGTTTCCGAATCACAGGTAGTTCTGGAAGTGCGTGCCCATGATGCACCTGCATTGCTGTATCGGGTTGCGAGTTGCATCGCACGAGAAGGGATCGCGGTAACGGGGGCAAAGATTTCGACACTGGGGGTTGACACGGTCGATGCTTTTTTTATAAAACGAGCAGACGGGGGGGAACTCGACATTTCCGCCACCGAATCACTTGTCAGCGTGCTGGAGCGAGAACTCGAGCCCTTGCCCTAAGGAGCGACCGCTACCCTAGGCTCGGGATTTGCTTGGGTAGGTCGCACCAGCAGTGAAGGAGATAGTTTTGTTTGCAGCGTTGTCTGATCGACTGGCGACCACATTTAAGGGGTTGCGCGGTAAGGGTCGGCTCAGTGAATCCGATATTGATGCAACTGTTCGAGAGATCCGAACCGCATTACTCGAAGCCGACGTTGCCCTTTCTGTCGTTCAAGCCTTTTGCGCTGTTATCAAGGAACGCGCTCTTTCGGCAGAGGTGTCTGGTGCGTTAAATCCTGCTCAACAGGTAATCAAGATCGTGAATGAGGAACTTATAGCGATCCTCGGAGGAGAGACGCGCCCACTAGTTTTTGCCAAACACGGTCCGACCGTGATTCTTCTTACCGGACTTCAAGGTGCAGGAAAGACAACACTGGCGGGCAAGCTCGCAAAGCACCTAGCATCGCAAGGCCACACACCTGTATTGGTTGCAGCCGACTTGCAACGACCCAACGCAGTGGATCAACTTCGGGTAGTCGGAGAGCGAGCCGGCGTGCCAACATTTGCACCGGAACCGGGCAACGGCGTAGGTGACCCGGTGGCTGTCGCCACGGCGGGCAAGAAATTTGCGGTTGACAAGCTGTATGACGTCGTAATTGTCGACTCCGCCGGACGCCTGGCAATCGACAACGATCTCATGACCGAACTTGCACATGTGCGAGAGGCTGTCCAGCCAGAGAACGTACTTTTTGTTGTAGACGCCATGATCGGTCAAGACGCTGTGAATACTGCCCGCGAATTTGAGCGCCAAATTGGCTTTGACGCGGTAGTGCTCACCAAGCTAGACGGTGATGCGCGCGGTGGCGCTGCATTATCAATTGTTTCCGTGGTTGAGCGGCCGATCATGTTTGGTTCAACGGGTGAGAAGCTAGAAGACTTTGAAGTTTTCCACCCGGACCGAATGGCCTCTCGCATCTTAGACATGGGCGATCTCATGTCGCTGATCGAGCAGGCGGAACAGGCATTTGATGCCGAAAGCGCAGAACGGTTCTCTCAAAAGGTCGCTGACGGCGAAGATTTCACATTAGATGATTTTCTGGAACAAATGCAGGCCGTTAAAAAAATGGGTTCGATTGGGAAACTGATGGGCATGCTCCCGGGGATGGGCGACATGAAAGCCCAACTCGATCAGGTTGACGAGCGTGAACTTGACCGGGTGGCGGCCATTATTCAGTCAATGACCCCGGCCGAGAGGGCAGACCCCAAGATCCTCAATGGATCACGGCGGGCTCGAATTTCTGCCGGTTCAGGAACCAAAGTGGCTGATGTGAACAATCTCATTGAGCGCTTCGGACAGGCGCAAAAAATGATGAAGCAGATGGGCAAAGGTGGCGTCCCAGGAATGCCAGGAATGCCAGGTATGCCAGGTATGTCAAGTATGGGTGGCGGCAAAAAGTCGAAGGGGAAGCAGCCCAAGAGCCAAAAGGCGGCAAAAGGAGCCAAGGGGAGAAGCGGAAACCCGGCCAAACGCGCGGCCCAAGGAAGTGCCAGTGCCGACCCACCCACTGCACCAGATTTAGGTTCACTTCCCCCTGACCTGAAAAAGTTGCTCCAATAGTCCGGGCCGGGAACGGGTTCATTTGCCGGTCGGGTAGCCTTAGTTCGCTATTGCACAAGGAAGGTCCCTCTCAACCGGCTCTTGAGCAAGTCCGCAGGATTCGACATCAGTACATGTCCCCACGTGTAGTGCATTCGCATCACCCATTATTTGAGGAGAAAGCCCACCGTGGCCGTAAAAATTAAGCTTAAAAGAGTTGGAAAGATTCACGCGCCCCAGTACCGGATTGTGGTTGCCGATTCACGCACCGCTCGCAACGGTCGGGCAATTGAAGAAATCGGCATCTACCAGCCAATTTCGAACCCCAGCATCATGCAGGTCAAGTCTGACCGCGCGCAGTACTGGCTGGGAGTTGGTGCACAACCAACAGCGGCAGTTGAAGCAATCCTCAAAGTAACCGGTGACTGGCAGAAGTTCAAAGGTTTGCCAGGGGCCGAAGGTACCCTCCAAGTTGCTGCCCCTAAGCCTAATAAGATTCTGGCCTATGAAG
>CAJIYV010000139.1 GCA_905181745.1 uncultured Actinomycetes bacterium
ATCATGTGGCGTGTAGACAACTTTCCGGGCTTCAGATTTGGTGATGTGCACGGATTCAGGGTGCGGATCATCCTCAGCAACAAAGTAGCTGACGGGCACCCCAAGCGCACCGGCCAACTTGAGAAGCGTTGTAATCGTGGGAACCATCCCGCTGCGCTCAATTTTATGAATTGCTGCAGCCGAGACGTCGCTAGCCGTAGCGAGTTGCTGAAGGGATAAGCCTTGAGCTTTGCGTAACCCTGCGATTTTTGGACCGATCAAGCTTACGATCTCATTTAGTTCAAGGGCGGGATCCACTTTGACTTCTGATGAGGGGTCTTTTTTAGTCGTCATACGAGTCCCCACCTTTCCCGTTCTTCAGTAAATGTGCGCTTGGTCTCCGAAAACCAACTGATATATATTTTTTGGAATGTTCAACATAGTGTACGGAAACTGGTCTATCGTGTACACGTCAAGGTTTTTACTAGAGAGGTGGATACAACCGTGGGGCAAAATATTATCGTCATCGGAGGCGGAGGCGCTGGCCTAGGTGCCGCTGGTGGCGCGAAAGCCGTCGACCCGTCGGCGTCAGTCACTGTCTTCACAGAAAATGAAGACGTCGCCTACAGTCCTTGCGGAATCCCGTTTGTCCACGGAAAAGAAATCCCGAGTTTCGAAGCGCTGTTTCTCGCGGATAAGCAGTCATACGTCGATGCGGGCATTGAAGTGCGCTACCAGACCAAGATCACGGCAATAGACACTAGTACGAAGACCGTACAGATCGAATCCGACCAGCCAATGCACTACGACTCCCTCGTCATATCGACAGGTTTCTCCTATGCGAATCCCGGAGTACCCGGTGGGGAGCTTGATGGCCTCTATTACGTGAAGAATATTCGGGAAGCTATGGAGTGGGACAAACGCCTCGACACTGTGAAAAAAGCGGTTGTTGTCGAAGCGAGCCCACTAGGCGTTGAGATGATCACCGCTCTGGCCCATCGAGGAATAGAAACCCATGTGATCGATCCGAACCCGTGGGCTCTTGGGGAGCTCGCAGATCCAGACATTGTTGAACTCGCCCAGGAATCGTGGGCGGAGTTGGGTGTAACGATGCACTGGAACACCTCCCTACAAGAGTTCCTAGGAAATGAGTCTGGGGCTGTTCGCGGAGTTCGCACCTCAAACGGAGACATTGAATGCGATCTTGTAGTAGTGGCCACTCATAAAGTTCCCAACAGTGAACTTGCTGTGGCCGCGGGATTGAAAACTGGCAGCACAGGTGGACTCATCGTCGATGGCGGCATGCAGACCTCAGCCGCCGGGGTTTGGGCAAGTGGTGATATCTGCGAGATCCCTCACGGTCTCGGCGGCCTACCACTTCAAGGTCTTACGGGGAGTCACGCGTACGCCCAAGGGAAGGTGGCAGGAGCTAACGCCGCTGGGGGGAATCGGACCTACAATCCGGTGTATGTTCCTTGGGGAATGGTGGCCGGCAAGTGGATGATCGGTGGAGTGGCCCTAGGTGAGGTGACAGCGAATGCGCTCGGAATGCCTCATGTGGTCGCTGTGGCGGATGGCATCTCGCGCGCACGTTACTACCCAGGTGTAAAAAAAGTCCGGGTGAAACTTATCGCTGAACCGGGAACATTACGCCTAATCGGGGCCCAAATGGTGGGAGGCGAGGGGATCAAAGAAAGAGCTGACTTCCTCGGAGTAGCCGTCAAGGCTGGGTTGACATTGCATGACTTAGCCACAATGGAGAATGTGTACTCACCACCCATTGGTGCACTCAACGAACCGATCGCCGTGGCCGCCCAAAAAGGTGTCGCGTCACAGATGGGGCGTTGATGAGATCACCAACGGTGTGGCTTCGCGAGAATGCCCAATATTACCTGTTGCGGGATGCTCAGGCCCGCGTGGCAAACCAGCATGGAATTGAAGCGCCAAGTACGAGTGGTGACTTGTTCTGGACCGGTGTGTTCATTCCGATTTATAGGGTCATGCCGTGGGGCCTTCGCAGGCGGATCATGGTGGCAATGCCCGGAAGCCACAGAAAGAACTGGGCCAAACAGACGTCGCCGGAGGGACCGGCGATCTAGTTGATCACAACACAACACAATGGAGGAGTAATGCCAAAAACCGTAAACAGAACTCTACCGGCAGACGGAGAGTCCTTATTTAATGCAGAAGAAAAACTATTCCCTGACATCAAGGCCAAGGATGGACAGAAGGCTTACATCTTCATCCATACGGTCCCTTACGAAGGTTCGGTGCTGTTAGTTAACCTGCTGACCTCAACGCGTCTGGTACGTAAGGGGTTCGAGGTCAGCATCGTCCTGTACGGTCCCGGAGTACTCGCGGCCTCAGGCACTCGCGGTTATCCCGGCGTTGGAATGGCCGCATTCCCAGGTCACCTAGCCATCAATGAGCAACTTAAGACGCTCATGAAAGAAGGCGCGAAGATTTACGCGTGTCGTTTTGCGATGGGTGCGCTTTACGGGTTCGGCGAAGATGATCTCATTCCAGGGGTCATCCCATTCAACCCCCTTGACGTGCTCGACACGGCCTTGACGGCGTGGAGTGAGGGTGCATTCCAGATGAATACTTGGACCCTGTAAATGCTTATCCTCGTGGGTGTTGGAGATTGTTCTACGCCCACGAGGCGGCAGGTCTTTATTTGTGAGGAAGGGGCCGTCAGGTCCCCAAAGATGAGGAGGGTTTGATGACAGAAATTCAACCGGCCAGCGGGGTGGCCGACATGGGTGGTGATTCTGGTTGGGGACAAGCCCCGATTATTGATCCCGACGAGGCGGTGTTTCCTGAAAAATGGGAGGGGCGGGCTTTTGCCTTAGCCCTTTTATCAATGAGGCTTTCTGGGTCAAACCTTGACGCGTTTAGGCATGCTATGAATCGACTAGATCGAGAGCACTACATCGATGATGGTTACTATGGACGGTGGCTGTACGGAGCCGAGAATCTATTGCTAGACAGTGCGATAATCGCACCAGGAGCAGTTGAGGCCAGAGCTGCGAATATCGCTGGGGGCGACGTGGACGAGCCGCCTGCACCTGAATCAACTAAACCCGATTACGCCCCGACGGCGGCGGGATCGATTCGACAGATTGATGCTCCGCGCAAGTTCACTGTGGGCCAGCGAGTCCGGGCGAAAACAATGAATGCTCCAGGTCACACGCGGCTGCAGAAGTACACCCAGGGACATATTGGAACAGTTACCATTGCTGAACCGGCGCAGGTTCTTCCCGATACGCACGCACATTTCATCGCCGAAAACGCCCAATGGGTATATACGGTGAGTTTCGATTCGCGTGAGCTATTCCAAGAAAATGCGGAAAATTTTACACTTAATACTGACCTGTACGAGGACTATCTGGAGGCTGCATCATGAATAACGCACAATCGTCGAGTGACCGGATCCCTATTAATCTTCGGACTGAGGCCCTAGAGCAGCTTCTGGTAGAACGGGGTCTCGTTGACCCACAGGTGATGGACACTTTCATCAAGACTTACGAGAAAGACGTGGGACCACTTAATGGAGCCCAAGTTGTTGCCAAAGCCTGGACGGATCCCGAATTCAAGCAGCGGCTCCTCGACGACGGCACGGGTGCGGTTGCAGAATTAGGCTTCAAGGGCCCTCAAGGTGAGCATCTCGTTGTTGTGGAGAACAGCTCCGCGGTACACAACGTCGTTGTGTGCACTTTATGTTCGTGCTACCCATGGCCACTACTAGGCCTTCCGCCCGCTTGGTACAAAGACCCGGCCTATCGGTCACGTGTCGTGCGAGAACCGCGAACAGTGTTGAATGAGATGGGGCTTGAATTGCCCAAAGATACCGAGATAACTGTCTGGGACAGCAGCAGTGAGGTGCGATTCTTCGTGTTACCTCAGCGGCCCTCAGATACTGAAAAGTTTTCAGAAGCTGAACTCGCTGCTCTCGTGACCCGTGACGCCATGGTGGGCGTAGCTCAGGTGAGTGCGTGATGACTGCAACGATAGATTTTGATATTGATGGTCCGGCAGCCCCACCAAGGTCCAATGGTGAACTGGTTTTTGAGGAGCCGTGGCAGAGCCGGGCATTCGGCCTCGTCATGTCTCTGCATGAATCTGGTGCTTTCACATGGGAAGAATTTCGCGCTGAATTAATTTCGGCGATCGCCGCGTGGGAGGAGCAGGAAACACCCAGCGAGGAATACTCCTACTACCAGTGCTGGGTGACGGCCTTGGAACAGGTAACAGTGCACAACGAATTGGTCACATCGGATGACCTGGCTGGCAGGGCACGTGATCTTGCACTGCGCCCAGCCGGGCACGACCATGATCACGATCATGACCACGATCATGACCACTAGTTAGGTCAGTGACGGAATCTTTCCAGTACCTCGCGGTATATGCGGCAATGTTTGATGGCGGAAGCTTCCCAGGTGTAGTCAGCGAGGACAGATTGGCCGCCAGCGATAAGCCGGGACCTCAAATCGTTGCTCAATAGAATGGATTCGATTGCGTCAGAAATCGCTTCAGGATTACCTGTTTCAGGAAGCAGTGCACTTACCCCATCAGTAAGAAATTCTTTGAAAACCGGAATGCTGCTTGCCACCACCGGAAGGTCGGCAGCGAGACCCTCGAGAGCGACTAGCCCGAACCCTTCCTTTGTGGAGGGGTAGGCAAGAACATCTGCAGCACGGAACCACTGGCCAAGGGCTTGCTCGTCAACCGTGCCCACGGTAATTACATCACGACCAAGTTCCAAACCTAAGCTCGGCAACAAGCCTATTGCCTCTTGCCGGTAGTCCTCGTAGTCTTGGAAAGAGTGGCCTCCGAGTATGGCCAAGTGAATCTGGTGGCCGCGACTTTTGAGTATCCCCAATGCTTGAAAGAGTTCGCGACTGCCCTTGCGTGGCTCAACTCCACCTACGGCAAGAATTAATTTTCCGTCTGTGACTCCTACGGATTCTCGTAGTGACGTCCTTTGCAGTTCTGAGATTTGCGGAAATCTTTCAGGTCGCACTCCATTTGGAACAATGTCAGCGGGAACCCCGTAATCGTCCTGAAGAGTTGACTGCCACGTCTGAGAGACAACGAGGATTCGATCTGGCTCTACGATCGCTTGTCGCTGACAATCGATAAGTGCCTGGGTGGTGAAGTCATCGACATGGTGAACGGTCCGGATGACGGGGATAACCGGGCCCGATCTGGACACCTGCATCGCAGCCCGACCCGAAATGCAGTCTTGTGCATGAATGAGATCAAACGTGTCACGGAGTCCGGCTAGACCTTCGGCCATCGAGGCAACCGAAGCAAAAACTTTTTCATCCAGGCTTTGTGCCTGATCCACTGCCGGAAAAAGGGTGAACGGGACCGAGGTTGGTCGGAAAAAAGAAGTTCCGGGTGAACCCAAGGCAAACAGATGGACATCTACCCCCTGGCGACTCAGGGCCTCTGCCAATTCAAGGGAATGGACAACACCACCACGCGGTTTGGTGGAGTAGGTGAGCAGAGCTAAGCGTCCGGCGAAAGTCACTACGCAAGTGTTTCATGAGACGTATTGCGGTCTGCTAGGTGCGCTGCGAGGATCGCGGCGCGGGCGTTGGTCGCGGGAACGAGACATCCCGCTTTGGAAAGGGCAGCCACTTGGGACGTGTAATGCTGGGGGTCTGCATCGGTTCCCAATACGTATACAACGATTTGGGGTCCTCCGGCTTCCATGATCCGCTGACAGATCGGAGCGAACACGGCCGCTGGATCAGGGTGAGCTCCATGCCCCAGAACTAGGTCCATGAGAATAACGGCAACCTGAGGGTCTGCACCTGCTTCTTCCAGAAAGTCTACGCGTGCGACCGGGTCGATCATCGGATGTGGTCGCCCCCGCGTGTACTCCTCCTCACCGAGATCTAGCAGCGTGCTGCTGTTAACAGGGGCGGGCATACCGAGTTTTTTATCGATGGGGGTGTTGGAATACACCGGTGACGTAAAGCTTTCGGCAAGAATAACAAGAGCCTCGTAGCACAGGGTTCCACCCGAGTAGAGACCCCGGATGAGTGTGCGATCTGCCGAAATCCTGGCCAAGGCTGAGCGGACATCCGGACCCGATATGGCCGAGGTGTCAGGGAGCGACTCACCCAGGACTTCCAAAGTGCGCAGTACGCCAGATTCGAGAGTGTTGGCGAGTATCACACCCGGCGGAGTCGCAGTGGTCATATCTATACCCATAAAGGCTGCAACCATTGGTGAACCGTCAGCCAGAGCCATGACCTCTTTGGCAACGCGCTGGCTGGGAGGTTTGGACACGAAAAGAATAACCTCGGTCTGTGGATCGT
Source organism: uncultured Actinomycetes bacterium (assembly GCA_905181745.1). GTDB lineage: Bacteria > Actinomycetota > Actinomycetes > S36-B12 > S36-B12 > UBA4592. The sequence goes on from CAJIYV010000139.1 coordinate 6,312, forward strand.
TTCGCAAGGCATGAATGGCAAGTCGGGCCATGCGCCCGTTGATCTCGTCACTGAGGTCGCGACCGCCAAGCCCGATCACGTGAGACACGCCGATCCCCCAGCGGTGAAGCAGAGCCATCACTTCCTGTGCCCCGGTACCGGCTGCGGCCACCACACCTACAGGTCCTTGGCGCACAACGTTTGCAAAGCCCAGTCCGGTCCCGGCAAGGGAAGCGGTCCCGGCTCCAGGTCCCATTACGAGAAGGTTTCGAGCGGCGGCATGATCCTTGAGGGCAATCTCATCTTCGGGGGTGACCCCGTCGCTGAAAAGAAGAACATCTAGACCCTTGGTCAGGGCCTTATGCGCTTCGAGAGATGCATACTCTCCTGGCACCGAGATAATGGCGATAGTTGAGTTTGGTTGAAGATTGAGCGCCTCATCCAGGGAAGTAGGGGACTGCTCCACCATCGGATTAGCTTCATTGCGGGCGGCAAACATCACCTGGCGAGCGCTTTCGATTGCAATTTCTCCACTGCTGGGCTCAAGGGATTCAACTGCTATAAATAGGTCACCGGGGCCAGCCCCCGTGAGTTCGGCGCTGGGGAATCCCCGGGAAATAAGCGTCTCGACGTTCGCCACTGTGCTCATCGCCGCCGAAGCCCACTGGACCCCTTCACACTGCTCCATCTCCCGCGTTCCCGACATCTGCAGCACCGAGTCAAGATAAGTGTCTGGGTACATGTTGATTGTAAATATGAGAGTCACGCAGGAGCTCCTTGTCTTGGTAACCCGGTGATCTCTCGAACGATCCGGGTCCCAGGCGTTTCACCTTTTCCTAATGCTGAGGCCATCGACGAGGCGTCGGTTATAACAGCGTAGCCATCACTAGCGTCGATAAAGTCGAGAGCAGCCTCGACCTTAGGGCCCATGCTGCCGGCAGGAAATTGCCCCTGCCCCGCGTACTCCCGCATTTGTGCTGCATCCGCCAAATGAATTTCTCTTTCGGTAGGTTTCCCAAAGTCCGCGAGGACGCATTCGACACCGGTGACAAGAAGGAGAGCGTCAGCCTCAAGATACGTGGCGAGTAAAGCAGCACTCCGATCCTTGTCGACTACAGCCTCGATTCCCGCCAGTGTCCCATCTTGTTCCACGAGAGGGATCCCACCACCACCGCCCGCGACGACTAGATACCCATCCTTTGAGAGTCTGGATATTGCGTCCCCTTCGACAATTGCTTGCGGGCGTGGTGATGGAACAGTAATGCGGTACCCGCGCCCAGAATCTTCAACGATCGGATGCCCAGTGAGGGCTGAACGTGCCTGTGCCTCGTGAAGTGAATAAAAAGGACCGATTGGTTTCGACGGCCGATCGAAGGCCCCGTCCTGCCTGTCAACGATCACGTGAGTGACAACCCCAACTACTGGTCCGAGTTGTTGATGGTGGGTACTGAGCAGCGCCATTTGGATCAGGTGCCCAATTAAACCTTGGGTCATTGCTCCCAGCGCAAATAACGGCTGGCCAGGCACCTCAGGGGATCCGGCATGCTGCTGGATGTCCAGGTTTCCCACCTGCGGACCATTTCCATGTGTGATCACCACTCGCCAACCGGCTTCGCGCAGTGCGCACACGGACGCGGCCATTTCTTGACAGTTGGCCAGCATCTCGTCGTACGTTCCACTCTGCCCCTCACTTGTGATGGCATTTCCTCCCAGTGCAACGACAACCAAAGGTGCCGCTGTGGCGAGTGTCAACGTACATTCCTTTCGGCGCTGGTGCACGTAATGCAATCCGCGGATATGTTTTATCCGACAAAGTCATCACACTATAGTAAATGTAGTGTGATGGTGGAGAATGAGGCGATGAAAATGAATGAAGTGCCCCCCGCAGGTCTGGAGAGTGGCGACGCATTGGCGGCCCTGGTTGTCCGATTCACTGAAGCCGAACGACAGCTTTACCCGTTAGCCCTTGTTGACGCCGATATTTACGAGCGCTCGGTCCGACTTGTCGGACTACTCGGAAGCTATCTTGAGCAGCAAGTTCATGGGGTCGATGACCTGACGGGTATTCGTGTTAATGCGCTTGCCCGGCTCCACGGTGTGGCGAGTAGCCAGGGAATTGTCTTAACCAATCTGGATGATCAATTAATAGTGGATGCGGCACTAGCCCAACGTTACCGAGTATTACTCGCACAGGGTGTTGATGACGAGGCAGAACTGATCACTGACCGCGCCAGGGCAGCTGGCGAGAAATGGGCGCCCATTCAAACTCCGGACAACGAAACACTCGGATTCGCCATGTCCCATCAGTGGGTTGACCTTCATTTGAGCTCTGGGACCCGACTGGTGCGCTCAGTTGATGTGGACCCTGCCACAGGGTCTCCGATTTTCCGGATTCAGGTCTATCCGGGGAGCGAATTAGAGGCTTCGCTGGTGTTGGAAATGAACAATCGCCAGGAATGGCTTGACGAAGCTGAAGCGATGCGAGCAGATATGGGGTAATTGTCAAGTCGTGGATTGATTTGCCTGTTTCCACTTTCAGACACAAATCTTCTCCTATAATGTGGGGCGTAGTGAATTGACACGTGCATCACAGACGAGGGGAGAGGCAGTGCTTGACACTATGGATTACGCGAGGGTCTATGAATCCATCGAGGCAGATGGCCGAGTTATCTCGGGCCAACCCGGTTCATGGGATGTCAGCAGCCTGATCATGGACGTGCAGGCCCGTGGTTTACGGGTCGAGGCAGAGATGGAGCGTCGAACAGGCGGCGCCGGTCCTACTGACGCGGGAATGCTGTGGATCGAAGGCTATCCGGTGACGGCTCCAACCGGGAATTCGACATCCCAGGATTCTCCGTACTTACTCAAAGCTGAGGACGACGGCTACGGAATTTACCGTGGACTGCTTCGCGTAGCGTCGGCGCGCGCCGAGCGTAGACCACGTTTCTACGATCTCACCACTGCAGATGGGATCTCGTACGAGAAAATCGCACTCCTTCACTTGGATTCGCTGGCGAGCACTGTTGTCCAAACATGTGCTTATTGGGGTAACGATGACCAATGCACTTTTTGTGGGATCGGCGTGTCACTTGACTCTGGGCGGACAATCGTCAAAAAAACTCCGGAGATGCTCGCTGAAG
>CAJIYV010000140.1 GCA_905181745.1 uncultured Actinomycetes bacterium
TTGGGACTGCCATGGGCTCCCTGTTGAACTAGCGGTTGAAAAAGAACTCGGGTTTTCTGGAAAGCAAGATATTGAAAAATATGGCGTCGCCGAATTTAATGCCAAATGCCGCGAATCGGTTATGCGCCACGTGGATGCATTTGCAGACCTCACTACGCGGATGGGTTATTGGGTTGATATGGACAGCGCTTACTGGACCATGGACCCCAATTACATTCAAAGTGTGTGGTGGTCCCTCAAGCAGATCTTCAACGCCGGTCTGCTGGTCCAGGACCATCGGGTCTCGCCGTATTGCCCTCGTTGTGGCACCGGCCTGAGCGACCATGAACTCGCCCAAGGTTACGAAGATGTTGTGGATCCTTCGGTGTATGTCTGCTTCCCCGTTACTGCAGGAACCCTTGCCAGCAAGTACTCACATCTTTCGCTACTTGTCTGGACCACGACCCCGTGGACTTTGGTCTCGAACACTGCCATTGCTGTTAAACCAACGGCAACCTACTGCGTCGTGTCACATGAGGGTCAGCATTACGTGGTGGCCCAGGATTTAGTCGAAGATCTCTTTGGGGCACCCATTGGTGCCGAGGGCGAGGACGGCGAAGACGGCATCACGAGATACCAAATTATGGAAACTTTTTCTGGGGTTGAACTTGAGCGAGTGGGCTATCAGCGACCATTTGATCTGATCGACATTCCCCAATCCCATTTTGTGATTCTGGCTGACTACGTCACCACCGACGACGGAACCGGGCTCGTACACCAAGCGCCAGCTTTTGGTGCCGACGACCTGACCAGTTGCCGTGCGTATGGCCTTCCGGTTGTGAATCCAATCGCCCCTGACGGAACATTCATGCCCGATACACCGCTGGTCGGCGGACAGTTTTTCAAAAAAGCCGATACGACTCTCACTGATGACTTGCGCACCCGCGGATTACTCTTTCGTGAAGAACCATATGAGCACTCCTATCCGCATTGCTGGAGATGCCACACGCCACTTATTTACTATGCACAACCTTCTTGGTACATCAAGACGACGGCTATTAAAGACCGACTCATGGCCGAAAACGAGAAGACACATTGGTATCCGGACACGATCAAGTGGGGTCGCTACGGTGACTGGCTTACCAACAATGTGGATTGGGCCTTGTCGCGCAATCGCTATTGGGGAACCCCGCTCCCCATCTGGCGCTGTGAGAACGAGCACTTAACCGTTGTTGAGTCCCTCGCCGAACTCGGCGAGCTTGCCGGCCAGAAGATCGACGACCTTGACCCGCATCGCCCCTTCATTGACGACATCACGATCCCCTGTCCGCAATGTGAATCAACCGCCACCCGCGTTCCTGAAGTGATTGACTGCTGGTACGACTCTGGGGCTATGCCTTTTGCATCACAGTGGTACCCGCGGCACAACAAAGACCAGTTTTCAACCCAATACCCGGCAGATTTCGTATGCGAAGCAATTGATCAGACTCGTGGTTGGTTCTACACCCTGATGGCCATTGGAACTTTGGTCTTTGACGAGTCTTCATATAAAAGTGTTGTGTGCCTTGGCCACATTCTTGATGAAGATGGTCGCAAAATGAGTAAGCACCTCGGGAACGTTCTTGAACCGATTCCCCTCATGGATCAGCACGGCGCGGATGCAGTGCGATGGTTTATGTTGGCAAGTGGATCACCCTGGCAGTCACGTCGGGTCGGTCACACGGCAATCGCGGATATTGTGCGTAAGAACCTACTCACCTATTGGAACACCGTTTCCTTTCTATCCCTGTATGCGCGCAGCGCCCCCTGGTCACCGGCAGATGGTGCCCCCCCACTTGAACAGCGCCCGATCATGGATCGCTGGCTTTTGACCCAGGCCCACTCACTGAGTTCGCAAGTAGACGCGGCTTTAGAGGATTTTGACACCCAACTAGGTGGGCGCTTAATTACTGAATTTATCGATGACCTTTCCAATTGGTACGTGCGCCGAACACGCCGCCGATTCTGGGATGGCGACCCCGCCGCGCTGGCAACATTGCATGAAGCCATTCACATTGTCACTTTGTGCATGGCCCCGTACACACCATTTATTACCGAGCGGGTGTGGCAGGACCTATTCCGGGAAACACAACCCCAGCTGCCGCCTTCGGTGCACCTTGCGAGCTGGCCTGAAGAATCACTCGTTGATGCGCAATTACAGGAGCAAATGGCCCTTGCCCGCCGAGTCACCGAGCTCGGTCGCTCGGCTCGAGCCACAAGTTCGGTCAAGACTCGCCAACCGTTAGGGCGCGCTCTCATCAGCGCGCGGGGGTGGAGCGGGCTTCCTGCTGACTTGGTTGCCGAGGTGGCAGAAGAACTTAATGTGGGTGAACTACTCACTCTTGATGTCTCCGATAGCGCCCTAGTCAGCATTTCCATCAAGCCGAACTTTCGTTCGCTGGGAGCTCGGTTCGGCAAGCAAACACCACTCGTTGCGGCGTACATTTCTATGCAGGACGCTACCGAGCTGGTGAATATGCTGCGGACATCTGGCACGGGCGTCTATGAAATTGACGGGATGGACGAATCTGTCACAATTGAATTGGCTGATTTGGTGATCACAGAGACCCCGATTCAGGGGTGGGCTGTGGCAGCAGATGCCGGCGAAAGTGTCGCACTTGACTTGGAAATCACTCACGACCTGGCTCTCGCTGGGATGGCACGCGATATTGTGCGCGCCCTTCAAGAGGGACGAAAAAATGCAGGATTGCAGATCAGTGATCGGATCAACGTTACCTGGAGTTCCGATAACGCGAATATCGCTGAGACAATGAGCACGCACGGGGTCGAAATTTCCCATGAGGTTCTTGCCCTTGCTCTCTCCCAGGTGATCGGACCTGTTGCTGGATTTCCCGTACTGGGTTCAGAGAGTGAAATCGAGGCTAATTTTGGAATTGAAAAGGTGTAAGGGCCGAACCTACAATCCGCGAAAGATTCCAATCAGGATTTGAAGACCGATCAGAAGGATCAGAAACCCTAGATCCAGGGACACTTGGCCCAATCTCAGCGGCGGGACCACCCGTCTAATAAGTTTCAATGGTGGCTCAGTCAGGGTGTAAATCCCTTCGACGATGATCAGAATGGGTCCGGAAGGACGCCAATCACGCGCAAATATCTGAACGAAATCAAATACTAAGCGCCCTATCAGCACAAGGAGATACAAGAAGAGGACGTTGGCGATCCATGCACCGACTGTATTCATTTGGTAAACCTACCTGTTCTAACTTTGATTGAAGAAACCGTCTTGAGCCACCTGCGCCCGCGCTTGATCTCCCACATCTACGTTCACCGGTGACAGCAGGAAAACTTTGTTGGTAACTCTCTCGATACTACCTCGACAACCAAAAACTAAACCAGCTGCGAAGTCAATGATTCGTTTCGCATCACTGTCATCAAGATCACTCAGATTCATGATCACCGGAATTCCCTCTCGGTATTCTTCACCAATGCGTCGTGCATCGTTGTATGACCGCGGATGGATGGACTCAATCCGAGCGAAATCGAGATTGCGAGGTGGCGCGGGGCTACTGGGTGCAACATTACGGCTCGGCAACTCTTGATCGCGGCGAATTGTGCGAACACCGCGGGGTTCCCGTGCTCGAGATCTTTGTGAACTCTCCGCGCTATCGGTTCCGTAGTCATCGACGAAGCCGCGGGAGGAACCTGCCCGATTGGAAGTGTGAACCCGGGATTCGTATTTTTCTGGTGAATTGCGCGAGCTCCGGGGATCGCCATCGCCCTCGTCGGCGTAATCCTCTGAGTAGGAGTCGTCTTCGACCAAACCCAGATAGACAGCCATTCGGCGCACAGAACTAGCCATTTCCGACCCTCTCGTTCCTTCTACTACGGGCATGCTGCCACACACCACCTTCGGGAGCATCTACCACGTTACTGCACATTATGCCTCTCCCCGAGGATCGCGCTACCGAGTCGAACTTGTGTCGCACCTGCCCGGATCGCCTGTTCCAGGTCCCCCGTCATTCCAGCGGAGATCATGGTTGCTTCCGGGTTCAATTTTTTAACAAGTGCAGCCGCACCCGCCAATTGCCTAAAAGCCGCACCTACGTCAGCGCCCATTTCTGGGTGTGGACCCACTCCCATGACCCCCCCGAGGGTTAAATGTGGTGCTTTCTCCAGCTCGGTAACAAAATCAGGGACCGCCTCGGGGTTGACCCCACCGCGGTTCATCCCTTCCCGAAATTCCACGGGATCGAGGTTCACCTGAATTAAGACTCTCAGTTTCTTGTTCGCCTGGGCCGCAGCCCGGTCCAAGGGAATGATCAACTCAAGCCGATCGAGCGTCTCCACCGTGTCGGCCCACCGCGCAATCGAATTGAGCTTCTTACTTTGTAATTGTCCGACCATGTGCCAACTTATTGAATCAGGATTTTCACATTCGACATATTTGCCTTTGCCCTCTTGATCTCGGTTTTCACCAAAAGCATGCTGCCCTAATCCGCTCAAGATGTGAATGTCAGATGACGGATAGGTTTTTGAAATCACAAGTAAATCGACCCGTCTTCCTTCGCTTACCGCATCAATGCGATCATGCGCGGCTTGTAGATTTTGGCCCAATTCTCGGGCTCGAAAGCTAGCGTTCTCGCTCATGCTGGCACCTGGAATTCACGCATGGCTACAACTATTCCTTGCCGCCCTGTTCTGGTTTCACGCCGGTAGGAAAATAGGGTTTCCGGGTTCCCATAAGTACATCCACCGACTACCACTGGCTCAATTCTCGCAATTCTCAATTGTGCGATTACTCCTTCTCGCACGTCTATCCCACCAGGTGCGCGCAGAACAGCCTCAGCCACCTCACGTTGAGTTGAGGACCGAATCATCTCGCGTCGGTCAGTCGAACTGGAGTAACAGGCGCCACAGATGGCGGGTCCCACAACGGACCGAATGTGGGTTGCGCCGCGTTCCCGAAGTTCCACGATCGTGGCTTCAACCACTCCAGACACGATCCCTTTCCATCCACAATGGACCGCGCTGATCAGTGGGGTGTCTCCCGCACGGAATGCACAGAAAATTAATGGAGCACAGTCAGCACCCATTGCCACCAACCCCACCTCCGCGCGGTCGGTAATCAGGGAGTCAACGCCGGGGAATGTCCCAGCACCGTGCACTCGTGCAATCGAACTTCCATGTGCCGCTTGCATGAGCGCCAAGTCCGTTTCCTTCACGCCAACGAGAGCGGCGAGTGAATTGAGATTGCGGGAAGTCGCCAAAGGATCGTCTCCCACATGCGGGGCGATATTCCCTTGGCTGAATTCGCCCACGCTATAGCCTCCCAAACGACCAGTGACCGCCCAGCACACTGGACGGTCACTAGGTGCCACCGGCGCAAAAACGCCACTGGCAAGGGGAAGAATCATTTACTTCAAGAAATCAGGGATATCTAGGTCATCGCTGGTGTAATCAAATGACACTGCTTTGGGTTCTCGCACGCTCTGTCCAAAAACCGGGGCTTCAGAGATCTCGGCATTTTTTGCCGGATCTTTCTTGGCCGGTGGTTCCCCACCATCAAAGCCAGCCGCAATCACGGTCACTCGGACTTCGTCTCCCAGCGTGTCATCAATTACTGCACCGAAAATTATGTTGGCATCCGAATGCGCCGCGTCAGCAACGAGTCGGGCCGCTTCGTTGATTTCAAATAGCCCGAGGTCGCTTCCACCGGCGATAGAGAGCAGGACGCCGTGTGCGCCGTCAATCCCAGCTTCCAGCAGCGGACTGGAAATTGCCTTTTCCGCAGCTTGAACCGCGCGGTCTTCTCCGCGAGAGGAGCCAATGCCCATCAGCGCAGACCCGGCCCCATGCATGACACTCTTCACGTCAGCAAAGTCCAGGTTAATTAAACCTGGAGTTGTAATCAGGTCGGTGATTCCACTGACTCCTTGCAGGAGAACATGGTCGGCCTGTCGGAAGGCATCGATTACTGAGATTTCGCGGTCGGCGAGTGAGAGCAATCGATCATTGGGAATAACAATGAGAGTGTCGACTTCGGCGCGCAATTCTTCGACGCCCTGGTCTGCCTGCGACATGCGGCGACGGCCTTCAAACCCAAAGGGCCTGGTGACCACGCCAATTGTCAAAGCTCCGAGGGAGCGAGCAACCTTGGCAACCACTGGGGCGCCACCGGTGCCGGTCCCGCCACCTTCACCTGCTGTGACAAAGACCATGTCCGCACCCCGGAGCACTTCTTCGATCTCTTCTAGGTGGTCTTCGGCTGCCTTCTTGCCAACCTCGGGGTTTGCTCCGGCGCCGAGCCCACGGGTGAGTTCACGACCGATGTCGAGTTTGACGTCCGCATCACTCATCAGGAGTGCTTGCGCGTCGGTGTTGATCGCGATGAACTCAACTCCTTTAAGTCCCACCTCAATCATTCGGTTCACAGCGTTCACGCCACCGCCACCAATGCCAACAACCTTGATTACAGCTAAATAGTTCTGT
>CAJIYV010000141.1 GCA_905181745.1 uncultured Actinomycetes bacterium
GAACCATGGATCAACCGTCGCTGGGAGCCGGAGTTGCCGCCGTCTCTTTTTCTTGTGATGAACTTGGGGATGGCGCAGGTGCGGGGGTAACAGTTGCACTCGGGGCATTGGGCAGCACCGAGTCGCGTGGGTCTTCACGTGGCGGTCTCACTACCACCCCGACAACACTCAATGCAGAAATATCCACAAAAGGCCTAACGGTTGCGATGCGAGCCAGTTCGCCCGCGGTCCCTGTAACGTCAACAACTTCACCAATCGGTAGTCCTGGAGCATATGGGCGACCCCCCTTTGAACCAAAAGTAACAACCGCATCACCTGAGGAAACTTGCCCGAGCGGATCTAGTAATTGAAATTCGAGTGAATTCTGCCGCCCAGTGCCAGAGACAATGCCGATCTCCTGAGAACCAGCGACGCGTCCACCCACCGAGGACTCCGGATCCACAATGAGCACAACTGTTGCCGTGCTATCGAACACCTTCAGTACCCGTCCAATGAGGCCATCGCCATTAATCACGGTCATGTCATCTTCTAGACCATCAAGGGATCCGGCATCTATCGCCACCGTCCACGCAAAGTCTTGGGCTGGACCAACTGCAATGACTTCGGCCGGAATAACTCGGTAGCGGCCGACGCCGGCCACTCGCAGAAGTGCATCGAGCTGATCGGCTCGCTCAATATTGTTTTTAACACTGACTAAAGCCGAATTCAACCTCTCGTTTTCAGCGGTCAACTCTCTAATTTGCCCAGATTGCTCGACCTGAGTGCTCCACCATTCACCCGCTCCCGTAAAGGGCGAAACAATCGTGGCGGCGCCTCGCTGAATGCCGCCAAGAATGGAACTGACCGCCGCACGTGCACTAGAAAAAGGGCCGTCACCACCGCGAAGATCCAGAATCACGAAAGTGAGTGATGCGACGACTAATATCGAGAGAGTGATCCGAGCGCGACGCGAGAGCATGGCTACCTACGCGGCTCAGCTACGAGCACCTGCCGCAATGAATCAAACTCTTCAACGCACTTGCCTGATCCAAGTGCAACGCACTCCAGTGGTCGGTCCGCGACCACAATTGGCATCCCAGTTTCATGTCGTAACCGCTCATCGAGCCCGGTGAGCGTTGCTCCACCTCCGGTAAGAACAATTCCGTGATCCATGATGTCCCCCGAAAGTTCGGGAGGCGTTCGATCAAGTGTCGATTTTATAGCATCAATGATCGCATTTACTGGTTCATCAATTGCTCTACGGATTTCCTCAGCAGAAACAACAATTGTCCGAGGGAGCCCTGTGATCAGATCGCGTCCACGGATTTCCGCGTGTGGTTCGTCCGGCATGGGGAACGCCGAACCAATGGCAATCTTGATTTCTTCCGCTGTGCGCTCGCCCAGCAGGAGCGAATATTCCTTTTTAATGAATTGAATAATGGCGGCATCTAATTCGTCTCCGCCCACTCGCACAGAAAGGCTCGTGACAATCCCGCCGAGCGAGATGACGGCCACCTCCGATGTGCCGCCGCCAATGTCCACGACCATATTGCCCGTTGGCTCGTGAACCGGAAGTTCCGCTCCAATTGCCGCCGCCATTGGCTCTTCGATAATAAATACTTTACGAGCACCCGCTGCGTAGCCGGCATCTTTTACAGCGCGTTGCTCAACCCCGGTAATACCTGAAGGAACGCACACGATCAAGCGTGGTTTTGCTAGATGACGCCTACGATGCACTTTTTGGATGAAATACCGCAACATGCGCTCGGTGGTTTCAAAGTCGGCAATCACACCGTCCTTGAGAGGCCTAATTGCGACGATATTTCCTGGTGTGCGACCGATCATTTCTTTAGCTTCACTGCCAACAGCCAAGATCCCGCCAGTATTGTTATTAATGGCCACCACGGATGGTTCGTTGAGCACGATTCCTCGGCCCCGAACGTAGACGAGCGTGTTAGCGGTTCCCAGATCAACCGCCATGTCTCGGCCCACGAAAGAGGATTGCCGGGTAGAACTCACGCGGTGCCTCCAATCGGTCGAGAAATGCTGAGGTTAATGGTGCACTCGGGAAGAACGCGGGACCCCCACCATGGTAGTCCTGCAGCCTCTATAACTGGCTCTTGGCTAACATTTGAGCGCGCGTCATTTCAGTTTTCCTCAGAAGAATCTCCAAAGATGCGACTTGCTCTGAACTGATTGAGCCGGAAAACCCAAAAGCTGCAGTGGCAACCGCCCCTAGGTCTGCCCGGTAGTCGTGGCCAAAGCTCTCAAACTCACCCGGCGTCACATTGGTCGCAAACATGGTGTCCACCAGGAGCGTCGCCCACGTAACCCCTAAATTCCAGGTCATCTCCTGCGGAATATTTCTGCCCCGCGGTAAATCTGGATCCAGCCAGGTCGGTTGCGCCCAGGCGAGATCGGGTCGAAACCGCACCACGGGGTCTGCGTCATGTTCGAGGAACCACACTCTGTCACTCGCATCCGCCGGAATCTGTTCGGGCCGGTCCACGCTTACCGACTCACTTGCACACAATCGGTGGAACGTATCTGAGATTCGACCACCGGGCGTCCCTACCCACAGGGCCCGAAAAATTGAATACTTGTCCAGGTCGCTGGAACCAAGCGGGATTGCGAACTGTTGAATGCGTGCACCCAAACTTTCTCCATAAAGAATGATTTTTGGGACATGCTTGCCCTTATTGCGGCGACCAATGAGTTCGTGGTCAATTGCATTGTGCAACTCGAGCTGGGTCTGACCGGCCACCCGCACTTTCGGTAAAGAAAGAAAGCTCGGTAGGAGTCCGTAACTCACCGACACGGTCGCGCAATCCCCTCCCGAAAGCAGTTCTAGTACGTCGACCGGGGTCGAGTTTGCATAGCCTGAGCCGGCGGGAGCTTCGATTAATAAGTACTCGCGGTCAAATGCCTTGTTACGAATCAATTCCGACATCGCAAGCGAAACTCGGGAAGAAATCGAATCAGCGTTCGCGACACTGACAAAAACGCGGATGGGGTCGTGGGTGCGCTTGATCCCGATTTGTTGCGCATGTTCGCGCGTTGTCACACTATTTATGAAACGTGCGCCCTCACGGCCAAGAAGCGTGTAGTCCACCGCTGAGTGAGGACTCCCCGACAGATGCGTGTCGCTCGGAGGGTTAGCAAAACATGCATCAATCTCGGCGTTTTCGGCCTCGATTTCACCCAACTTGCCTTTGGCGACAAAGAATCCAGCTATTCCAAGACCCGCGACGCTTACCCCTGCCGCCAACGCTTTGGCGCCGCGAAGGCCCGAGACCCGCGAACCAATTACTAGGCCACAGCCGACGGCTGTTCCCAGAGCATGTGGAAAAAACTCGCGCACTTTTGCCGGCCATGGGACCAAACTTGGGCCCCGTGCTGCATGGGCGGTGGGAACTCCCGTCCCCACGCCTACGGCGACCGATCCGATCAAGTTCTTCATGGCGCTTACCCGTTCCTAAATGTTCGGAAAAAACAGTGCAATCTCGCGAGCTGCTGACTCCGGTGAGTCCGAGCCGTGCGTGACGTTATTTTGCATTTCCGTGGCAAGGTCTCCGCGGATAGTTCCCGGTAATGCGGTAACCGGGTTGGTCGCGCCCATCATGGTTCGCCAAGCGACGATTGCATCAGGGCCTTCAATGACTGCGGCAACTAGTGGGCCTCCGGTGATAAAGGCGACGAGGTCGGCAAAGAATGGCTTGTCCGCGTGCTCACCGTAATGAGTCTGGGCCAGGTCGGTGCTGACATTCATGAGCTCAAGGGCCGCGAAAGTGAAACCTTTACGCTCGATTCGAGCAAGTACCTCACCGACCAATCCGCGGGCAACACCATCGGGCTTGATAAGAACAAGTGTGCGTTCAGACATTCAATGACTCCTCTATAAGGCCGGGTAAGCGGTTCTTACTACCGCCGCTGATGCTAGAGGAGACTGAAATTTAACTTTCGGGCAACTCCCGTGCTCGATCCACTCGCTGCCCATTGCGCACCGCGTAGAACCACAGTAAGGCAAATACGGCACCCACAAAAAACATGGTGGGCACAACGAACCCGGATCCGATTACCAGTACCTGGAGCACCCAGACCAGGGGTACCGCAATCGGCTTAGTAATTACTCCGACACTCAAAATCAGGAGCCCGGCTAAGGCGATTCCCATCACCAGAGCCAAGGTCGCATTCGCATCGGAGACGTTGATTGCGATCGGTATTGCCAGTAGAACGACCAGCGCCTCAAGGACGAGGACAGTTGATCCAAGTACCCTCATTGGTCAATTCACCCCCTGTGAATCAGGATCTGAGAGCAGCCGGATGGTATCTCCTACCAACACAACTGAGCCCGTGACGATAACTCCCACTCCGCCGTACTCTCCCGAACTATCCGCCAACCCAATTGCCTCTTCGAGTGCGGACGCCAAGTCACCTCCAATTGTGACCCGCTCACCCCCAAGGACCTCGGATGCGAGCCGGGCCAGTTCTACCGCCGGAAGTGCTCGAGGTGAAATCGGCTCGGTAATTACCACTTGCGATACCACGGGGGAAAGTGCTTCTAAGAAACCGACGGCGTCTTTGTTGTGTAGCATGCCCACAACGGCAATCACTCCCACAAATGTGAAACTCGTTTCGAGCGCGGTAGCCAATGACTTCGCGCTGTGCGGATTGTGGGCCGCATCCACCATAATTGTGGGACTTGTTCGCAAAATTTCTAACCGGCCCGGTGAGATCACAGTTGCGAAACCTTCGCGGACCAAATCTTCATCCAGCGGAGCCAGTAGTGCCGAGCCCAAGAAGGTTTCGCAGGCTGCAAGCGCCACAGCCGCATTATTTCCTTGATGCTCACCAAACAGCGGAAGAAAAATTTCCGAATAATCACCGCGCAAGCCATGTAGGGAAAGAAGTTGCCCGCCTACTGCGAGCGCCTGTGAATTTACGCCATACTCGACCCCAAACCGAGTCGGTTGCAGATCTGCATCCTCACACGCCCCAATCAGTATCAGCGCCGCTTCCGGGCTCTGCGGCCCCAACACTGCCGCGTCAGCATTGGCCAAGATGCCCGCCTTCTCGCCAGCAATTTCACGAATGGTCTCGCCAAGGTATTCCTGGTGGTCAAGATCAACAGGTGTGATGACCGCGACCTGCGGTCTGCACACGCTGGTTGCATCCCACGTCCCACCAAGTCCCACTTCAATAATTGCGACGTCAACAGGTGAATCAGCAAATACTGAATAGGCCAATGCCGTCATGGCCTCAAAATATGACAATCTCGGTCCGCCATCAGTCACCGAATTGTGGTCAACCATGGAAATAAATGGCTCAATATCGTTCCAGGTTGCAACTGCAGCCTCGGGCGAGATGGGTGCGCCGTCAAGGCAAATCCGCTCTGTTGGGTCAACCAGGTGCGGTGACGTGTACAGCCCAGTGCGCAAGCCAAATGAACGCAGAAGTGACTCAATCATGCGGGCGGTCGAACTCTTGCCATTTGTACCAGCCACCTGAATCACGGGAAATGTCAACTGCGGATCTCCCATTAGATGGGACACTGCATTCATCCGAGCCAAGGATGGTTCGATCAGGTTTTCCGGCCAGCGGGTCTGAAGTTCTTCCCATAATTGATTCGCGCTCGTGATACCCACGGTCCAAGTCTAGGGCGGTCAATAGACTTCGGGACTATGTCGTCGCAGTCGCAATCCCCAGCAGTCCATATCCCTGAAAAACCAAGCCTTTCCGGGATCGAAGAAAAGTGGGCCAAGAGCTGGCAAGACTCTGGCACCTACTCATTTGATCGAACCAAAACCCGCGATCAAATCTTCTCAATCGACACACCTCCACCCACCGTCAGCGGATCACTGCACGTTGGGCATGTGTTCAGTTACACCCACACCGACTGCATCGCTCGCTATAAGCGCATGCGCGGCTTCGAGGTTTTCTACCCCATGGGCTGGGATGACAATGGACTCCCAACTGAGCGTCGCGTTCAAAACTATTTTGGTGTGAGATGCGATCCAAGTTTGCCGTATCAAGTCGACTACACACCCCCAGAAAAACCAGATGCAAAAAAGCAGGAGCCGATCTCTCGAAAGAACTTTATTGAATTGTGCGAACAACTCACAATTGAAGATGAAGTTGTCTTTGAAGACCTCTGGCGACGCATGGGGCTTTCAGTTGACTGGGCCCAGACGTATCAAACCATTGACCAGAATGCTCAACGGGTCAGCCAACTTGCATTTTTGCGCAACCTCGCGCGTGGTGAGGCATATCAATCTGAGGCACCAACTTTGTGGGACGTCACTTTCCGCACAGCAGTGGCCCAAGCCGAGCTTGAAGACCGCGAAGTTCCTGGCGCATTTCATCGAATTGGATTTTCACCCACATCTGATCAAGGCGACACGGTATTCATTGAAACAACCCGACCGGAATTGCTCGCTGCCTGCGTTGCCCTCGTGGCGCACCCGGACGACCCGCGGTACAAATCACTGTTTGGTACCAACGTGATTACCCCTGTGTTTGGTGTTGAAGTTCCCGTCATGGCCCACACACTTGCCGACCCAGAAAAAGGATCCGGCATCGCAATGGTCTGCACATTTGGCGACCTCGCCGACGTCACTTGGTGGCGTGAACTGCAGTTACCCACCCGCCCAATCGTCGGCTGGGACGGTCGGATCACTTCGCAGACCCCACCATGGATTACCACCCGCGCAGGTAAAGAGCGTTTTGCAGCTATTGCCGGCGCGACCAGCTTCACCGCAAAGCAGCGCATGGTTGAAGTCCTCCGCGAATCCGGTGACATGGTGGGCGAGCCAAAAGCCATTACCCACCAGGTGAAATTCTTTGAAAAAGGAGATAAACCACTAGAAATTGTTACCACCCGACAGTGGTACATCGCGAACGGTGGCCGTGACCCGAAACTACGCGAGGAACTCTTGGCCCGCGGGCGTGAAATCACCTGGCACCCACCCCACATGCTGGTCCGGTACGAAAACTGGGTCGGGGGACTCAACGGCGACTGGCTGATTTCCCGCCAAAGGTTTTTTGGGGTTCCCGTTCCGATCTGGTACGTACTCGACTCAGATGGTAATCCGGACTACGAGCGAGTACTTGCACCAAGTGAAGCCGAGCTCCCGATTGACCCAAGCAGCGACGTCCCCGCCGGCTACACAGAGGATCAACGCAATCAACCCAGTGGCTTTATGGGCGATCCCGACGTGATGGACACTTGGGCGACGAGTTCTCTTACCCCTCAAATCGCCGGTGGCTGGGAGCGCGACCCTGATCTTTTCGAACGCGTATTCCCCATGGACTTGCGACCACAAGCCCACGAAATCATCCGTACCTGGCTCTTCTCCTCCGTGGTTCGTGCAGATCTGGAAAACAACGAACTGCCGTGGCAGCACGCCGCAATCTCGGGTTGGATCCTGGATCCCGACCGAAAGAAGATGAGCAAGTCCAAAGGAAATGTTGTGACACCCATGGACATGCTGGACGAATACAGTTCTGACGCCGTCCGCTACTGGGCAGCCTCTGGCCGCCCAGGCACCGACACCGCCTTTGACATCGGCCAAATGAAAATCGGACGCCGCCTTGCGATCAAGTTGCTCAACGCCAGCAAGTTTGCTCTCACGCTGTCCCAACTTTCAAGTGACCTGGACCTCACGAACATCACGGCTGCATCGATCTCGGAACCTGTTGACCAAGCACTCATTGCAAAACTTGCCGCAACCGTAGAAAGTGCAACGAAGGCATTCGAAGAGTTCAACTACGCAAAAGCACTAGATGCAACCGAGACGTTCTTCTGGGAGTTCACCGACGACTACGTTGAGCTCGTCAAGGAACGCGCCTACGGCGAAAGAGAGGTTGTTAACACGGAGAGCGCACGGGCAACCTTGCTGGTCACCCTGGACACCCTGCTCCGCCTGTTTGCGCCGTTCCTGCCGTTCACCACCGAGGAAACCTGGTCGTGGTTTAACAGGGACTCGATACACACCAGTCATTGGCCAGATAGTGACGCCCTACGAGCCCTGGCCTCCAGCGGCGACAAAGCCGCACTTGCCACCGCAACCGAGGCCCTACGGATGATCCGCAAAGCTAAGTCCGAGGCGAAACTCTCGATGAGGGCTGTTGTGTCAGTAGCAGTTTTCACCGGAACTCCCGAGATGCTTAAACATTTAGATTCAGTTGCAACGGATCTCAAGGCTGCCGGATCTATTGAAGAACTCAAAACCGTGAGCGCCCCCGATTCAACTGACTTGCAAGCGGAAATAATCCTTGCCGGCTAGTTAACTAGTCGTGGGGCGCTTCTGTTTCGCCGTACATTCTGACAAGGTCGTCAACAGAGATCTCCAAAACTTCTCGTCCCTGCTGTGTCTGTCCCATTAGTCGCAGTTCAGGCGCTGTGTCAGGGAGTGATACTTCAACGGCAGCAGCCTAATCGGCTGACAAAGGTGGGGGATCGTATTCAACCCAGAATCATTTGAATCAATCAATGGACCTGAC
>CAJIYV010000142.1 GCA_905181745.1 uncultured Actinomycetes bacterium
AGCCCACAGGTCACTTCAGTTGACTTCACCGAGGTTGATGCCAAAGCTGACTCCGCTGACAGTCGAACGGTGCGTTTAGTCGCAGTCGCAATTCTAGAGCTACTCTGCGGTTTCCAAAGCCGTGAAACTACCTAATCGGACCGACCGGCAAGCGATTTTCCACAACAGCACCATCTTTTAATTCAATCCGGTAAGCAGCCGGACCGTCCTGGTCAACAACGTCAAGATCGGTAACCACTTCAACGGGTGTTGTGTCCTGGTACAAAATTCCAATCCGGTCGTCGGTTGCATAAGTTGTGGGCAGTTCACCACTGGCTACCAAGTCGTGCACAAGTGGCCGACGCTGTTTTTCCGAATCGTAATGCACGCCATTGCCATACGGCAAAAGACCAAGGCCCCCGAACGCGGGTTGTAAAGCTGTGCCATAAGAGTCCGTTGGGCCGCCCACGTGCCAGCAAATCGAACCTGCGCTCACTCCAGCAAGTACAGTTCCCCCATCCCATGCCTGTCGCATTAAGGAATCAAGGTTGTGGGCCTTCCAGATCGACAGCAGGTTCACCACACTTCCACCACCCACCCAGATCACGTCACTTTTGCTGATGATTTCTTCGGGAACGTGGTTGGGCATGGGAAACAGCGCAAGGTGGTCAACAATACAGTTGAGTTCACTCAACGCGCTATACATGAGGGAGAGATACCCGGGGTCATCACCGGATGCGGTCATGACCAATGCAATGCGAGGCCGCTCCACGTCGGTCAGTTCGAGTGCCCGCTTGATCAAGCCTCCGGGTCGAGCGCCACCGGAATTAACGCGTGGGAGAAAACCGCCGCTGGTAGCAAAAATCTGTCTGGTCACAGTGATA
This sequence comes from uncultured Actinomycetes bacterium, assembly GCA_905181745.1. GTDB lineage: Bacteria > Actinomycetota > Actinomycetes > S36-B12 > S36-B12 > UBA4592. The sequence continues at coordinate 864 of CAJIYV010000142.1, forward strand.
CTCACTTGCTTTTCGGGGTAGTCGTAATAATTGTGGTCAGCATGTCTACCGCTGCGGGAACATGAGCCCGATTCATGCGCCCTTCAATAACCAGTGCGGCAATGCCGTGTACTGAGGCAATAAGCACGGTCTCTAAAAGGTGCGAATCTTCTTGCGCGAATCCGTATTCAGCCTGAAGGTGACTCAGGGTTGAGACAACCGAACCCTCAATGTATTCAGGGCGATGCAGTGCAACTTTCCCGTTGAACATCACGTGAAAGAGGTGTGGGTGATCAACTGCGAAGGAGATGTACGCGTTGGCCGAGTGACGCATGAGTTCCAGTGGACCGCCCAGATGTGGTTCTACCGAAACATGACAGAGGATAAATTGGTCAAGTTGAACAAATCCACGTGCACTGACGGCCTCCATCAGTGCTTCTTTGTCAGCGAAATGATGGTAGGCAGCACTGGGACTCACCCCGACCGCTGCAGCAACTGCCCTAAGGGATACGTGTTCAGCCCCAACAGCATCCACGCTGGCTACGGCTTGTTCAATGAGAGCCTCACTTAAATCACCGTGGTGATATGCGCGTTTAGCGGTCTCGCTCATAGGTGCAGTCTACTCAAGGTTGCGATTGGGCCGGTGGTGCAAGGCTGCAGGAATCTTGATTGCTTAAACGCACATTCACAGCCCACAGCATGAACCACAGTGAGATAACCGCCAAGAACGGTTGGATCGGGGCAAACCAGGAAATCGCACCACTGGAGCCAAGCGCGAGGAGGACCAGTTTGTTGCATACCGGGCAGCCGACCGCGAAGAAAGAAATGAATCCACCCAGTGTGCCAAACCGTAGTGACGTGTCCGTGCTCTCAGCAGCAATCTCGGGATCGGTGAACGATTCGCGTACGTAGGTTGCAATTAATAGCCCGCCAAGAAGTGCGCTGAAGACCACGGTTGGGTAGGACCACCAAGTTGTCTCAATTGCGCGACCAAAAATTGGGTTAGGAATTACTGCGGTTGGTAGTGCGATCAGAAAGCCAATTCCGAGCCCTGACAACACGGCTGCGTACCAACGGCGTGGTGACCACCCAGACATGGCGCCGCGCCACATCTGGGGACTGATTTTCAGGCTTGATCCGGTGAGCACCCCTGCAGGGTACCCCGGGACGTCTGGTCATTAAAAATACCTATGGGGGTATGGCATCTGATTGTGGAGTCAGCATGAACATGCCCGGACTACTCAGCCAAACAGACAGCCAGCTTGGTTTGGCAGTGCTCACGGATCGCGTGCCCACGAAGCGCAGCCGGTAACATATGGGCGGGTGCCTGCTGGCAGGAAGACTGACGGCGTACCGACCGCACTGCAGAATCTTTTGCAAGGCGCTTGCATGAAGGACTCGCGTGAATACAGACCTCAGCAAAACCGACCCAGCCCGCATGCACGCCCCGGATCAGCACTTGGTCGACGTAGTGCTGGCCTATGTCACCGAACGCCTGGCCTTAACCGAAGCGCCCATTGACGGTTTCGGGGACCGAGATGAAATGCAGCAAGCACTCGAAGGCTTGATCGGTTCAGAGCCCAAGGACCCGGTCGCAGTGCTCAGTATTTACGAGAAGTACCTCTCCGAGACGGTCCTGTCCGCAGATAGCCCACGTTTTTTTGGTTTTATCCCGGCTGCACCGACAAAAGCCGCCCTACTTTTTGACATGGTGGTGTCAGCCGCGTCACTGCAAGGTTGCTCATGGCTAGAAGCTGCCGGAGCAGTGATGGCGGAAAACCAAGCTCTGCGGACCATGGCAGATATTGCGGAAATGCCGCAGGGAGCAAGCGGCACATTTGTCTCGGGCGGCAGCGCAGGGAATCTCTCAGCCCTGGTCGTCGCACGAGATACTGCGCGAGCAAAACGCATAGTAAGTGGCCAACCGCTCTACCAGCTTCAGGTTGTGGTCAGTGATCAGGCGCATTCGTCAATAAAGAATGCGCTAAATATTGTTGACATGGGCGCCATTGTTATTCCCACAACTCACGGACGCATGACTCGCGAAAACCTCGTACAGGGTCTGGCACACCAAGACCTGTCCAACGTTGTTGCGATAGTTGCAACTGCGGGTACCACCAACGCGGGAATTATTGACCAACTTGATGCGGCGGCAGACATTGCCGAGAGTCAGGGCTGGTGGTTCCATGTTGACGGTGCTTACGGTGGTGCCGGAATGCTGGATCCGGGGAAGCGCCACCTGTACACCGGGATTGAACGAGTTGATTCCCTCGTAATGGACCCGCACAAATGGTGGTTCGCACCGTTCGACTCGGCAGCGTTGATCTACAAAGACCCGCACTTGGCAAAGGGTGTGCACACCCAAGATGCGTCTTATTTGAATGTAATCCATTCAAGTGAACTCACCGAGTTCAATCCCAGTGACTTGGCGTATCACCTCACCCGTCGAGCCCGGGGAATGGCGTTGTGGTTCTCACTCGCTGTTAACGGCCTTGATGCGTACCGCGATGCGGTTGTGGCGGGTAATGAAATGGCACGGTATGCAGCCGACCAGATTAAAGCGCACCCCGACGTAGAACTGGTCCGCGAACCTGATCTCTCCGTCGTGTTGTTAAGACGCAATGGCTGGACTGCCGTGAACTACGACCAGTGGTCAACGGATCTGCTGGAAAGGCAGGTTGCCTTCGTCACTTCATCAATCTGGCAAGGTGAGACCGTTGGTCGTTTAGTCTTTTTGCATCCCGGAACCACGACAGCAATGGTTGATGACGTACTGGCTGCGCTGAACTAGTTATTGCGCAGGTTCAGTTTTTCCAAGCCCTTCCACGATAGTGGAAGTAGGCCAGCGGCCAACGCAATTTTGATTGCGTCCCCGATTAAGAAGGGAACAACACCCAAACTCAATGCGGTTGCCCAGCTTGAATCAATGGCGAACTTGAGCCAGGTGACACCGACTGCGTAAATGGCGAGGTTACCAATCACCATCAAGGCAGCGCTGTGGATCGGGGTGGTTGAAGCTCCCCGTTCAGCAAGTCGGCCAACTATGAAAGCCGCAAGTATGAAGCCAAGAATGTAACCGAAACTTGCAGTGGAAAAACCGGAACTGCCTTCGGCGAACCAGGGAACACCCACGACACCCATCAATGCGTAAAGGCCCATCGAGGCAACCCCGCGGAGGGATCCAAGGGCGGCCCCGGCGAGAAGTACAGCGAAAGTCTGCAGGGTCAGGGGCACCGGGGTGAAGGGCAGCGGGATCGCAATCTGGGCTGCGATTCCCACGAATGCCGCGCCACAAAAAACGAGGACGATCTGGGCCAAGGCGGTGCGGGCCGCGTAGTCAGCTAAAACCCGGGGGGCGGGGGATGCCAGTGCCATGTGGATTCAGTCCTTCTTTTACAAATGGATTTGCTCGAGGCGGAAGCCTCGGTCATGGGGAAACCTTACCCGTTCGTAGGGGGCTAGAGTCATAGCACCAAGGAAATAGTTGGCATTTTTGCCCCAGACAGGGTTAGTTTGCCCCAGTCAGGGTTAGACTGTTACGAGGCAGGTTGGACTGTGTGTGAAATCGCTGGGGAAGGCGTCATTCACATATAGGAGGTCAACATGTCAGCAGTGAGTTACTCAAGGGTTGGATCCGAATCCGAATCCAACCAGAGTCGAGGCGTGATCTTTATTCATGCCTGCCCAAATGCAGTCGCCCCGCACCTTGAATGGGCACTGGCAAAGGTGCTCGGCACCAAAGTCCCAATGGCGTGGGCCCCCCAACCGGTTGCTCCGGGGCAATTGCGCAGTCAAATTATTTGGTCGGGAAATCAAGGAATGGGTGCTCGAATCGCGAGTGCCCTTTTAGCTTTTCACCATGCCAGATACGAAGTAACCGAGGATCCCAGCAGCGGCCATGAAGGCGAGCGCTTTGCCGCAACCCCGGACCTGGGATTATTCCGCGCCACAATCGGAACCCATGGAGACGTTATGGTCCATGAAGAGCGCCTGCGCAGCCTACTTGTCCAATCAACTGATACCGGAGAATCTGTCGCCGAAGATGTTCGTCGGCTCATCGGTCAACCGTGGGATGAAGAGCTGGAAGTTTTTCGGATGGCCCATGAAGACGCCAAGATTCG
>CAJIYV010000143.1 GCA_905181745.1 uncultured Actinomycetes bacterium
GATGCTCGGATTCGACGCGTGCTTGCACTATTGCCCTATGGGACGTGAACACTTCCCAGGTCGGGGTGGACGTGGTGGTTACACCGCTTGAGTGGATCAACTCGGCGCTAGTGCGTAACAGGGACAAAATGCCAGGCGTGAACTTTTCCACATTCCCTTTTGTGCAATTACGCATAAAACTTGCGATCCATGAAGCGGCCTGCAGGGACAAGTGTGTTGAAAAGGCGAAGCCGCCATCAGCGTGAAGTAGGGATTTGGCACCCATAGCAATCATGCCCGGAGCGGCAAATGGCTGGGCGTGGCTCACGACAACATGACCAGCATTGCCGATCGAGGTACCGAACCGTGGCTCACCTGAGTCAATGATCATCACATCGCGGTCGGTTAACGAAGAAGCGATGCTGACCCCGATAATTCCGCCACCAATTATCAGAGTGTTCGTGCGGACGCTCACGTGAATCTCGGTGCCCATTTTCCGGCATCGGCTAGCAGTAACGTCAGTTCCGCCAGGCCCGACACATTTGTTTCAAATGATTCAAGTGGCGCACGGGGTGCACCGACATGTGCGCCGAGTGCGTTCATGCCGGCTTTGACTTTGGCGTTGTAGTCGCCCAACTCAATGAAGCGAAGAATCGGCGAGATGGTCGCGAAGATTACTTCTCTTTGGTTGGCGTCTAACATCGCGACGTGGGCCGCCGGCAGAAGATTTGCCATTCCGCCGATCCAGCAGTTTACTCCGGCGTCAAGGAATGCCGGAGAGTCAAGGTCGGTCCCGCACACAATCGCCAGCTGATCGCTGAAGTCTTCACCTAGCCAGGCAATACGGGTGAGGTCACCGGAGGCTTCTTTGATCCCGACTACTAATTCGTCGCCGGCTACTTTTTCCAAAACGGCGCGGGTAAATGAAACTCCGGTCCGATCCGGGTAGTCGTAGAGAACCGTGGGGAGTTCCACAGAATTGACCACATTCGTGACGTGGGTGGCAAGTTCTGATTCGGTGGGTAGACAGTAGGCGGGAGCAGCGAGCATCAACCCGGTGATGCCAGAGCGCTTAGCCAGTAGAGCTTGATCAACCGCCTCATGAGTGCTCATGCCGCCTACTCCACAGAACACTGGAACAACTCCGTCAACACAGTCGACGATTGTCGTGAGAATGAGGCGGCGTTCATCAAAACTCAGTGCGTAGCCCTCACCGGTGGTCCCGGCCGCCACGAAACCAGAAACCCCAGATTCGATCATTGAGGTGAGTAGCGAGCGCAACTCCTCCACATTGATCTGCCCTTGCCCATCAAAGGGAGTAACGATCGGTACGTAGATTCCAGTGGGGGTCACGGGCATCCGGTAAGCATAGGGGTTTTAGGCCTCTAGCCAGTGGGACTCTTTCTTGTGAGCACGGGTGTGCTTTCCCTGTTGTTACATTTGGTGAGGTGTAAGGGCGTCGGCCGGGATGCGCCCAAAGCGACCTGCTTGGAAGTCTTCAAAAGCCTCCATAACCTCAGCCTTGGTGCTCATGACGAATGGGCCGTATTGGAAGACTGGTTCACGCAACGGCACGCCGCCGATCAGAAACACATCAAGATTGGGTGAGCGTGATTCCTGGGATTGATTGGCACGTAACTTGACCGTGTCGCCATCGGCGAGAACGGCCATTTGCCCGGTCCCGATGGGGCGCAGTTCCGCCCCGACCGCTCCGTCCCCCGTCAAGACGTATGCCAGTGCATTGAAATCTTTCCGCCATGGAATTTCTATTTCGGCGCCGGGAGCCAAGGTCACATGTGTGATTGCAAGAGGGGTGTGGGAGATTCCTGGTCCGGCGAATTGGGCAACTTGCCCGGCGAGTATGCGAACGAGCGCTCCACCGTCCGGGCTGGTCACCATCGAGGAGTCAAGCCCTTGCAGGTCTTGGTACTGCGGAGCAATTCTTTTTTTGCCTTTGGGGAGGTTGATCCACAGTTGCACTCCGTGGAAGAGTCCACCGGATTCAACCAAGTGGGCTGGCGGGGTCTCAATGTGCAGGATTCCATCTCCTGCCGTCATGTACTGGGTGCCACCTGATTCAATGATTCCGCCGCCGCCGTTGGAGTCTTGGTGCAGAAATTGCCCGTCAATCAAGTAGGTGAAAGTTTCAAATCCGCGGTGGGGGTGCCAAGCAGTCCCTTTAGGCTCACCGGGTGCGTATTCGACTTCACCCATTTGATCCATGTGGATGAACGGGTCCAGATCGGATTGTTCGATCATGGCAAATGCTCGGCGCACGGGGAAGCCTTCACCTTCATGCCCTTGTGGCGCGGTTGTGATCCGCTTAACTGCGCGGGGCACCGAGTTAATGGGAATCTCAAAGCGGGGCAGGGTCAAATTATCCGCGGTAGTAGCAGGCATGTGATTCCCTTTCGTTACCCATTAAGTGCTTTACAGTTCAACTATATATCGGTGGGGCTCGGCGCGCGATTTCGGTGCTGCATTACCCCGGTGTTGAGACCATCTAGGGCCGAGTTGCGCCGTGAATCTGAATCCGTTCGAGATTTATCGATGTTTTCCCCGAGTAATTCCATAATCTCAGTGAGATCAAATTTGGGGTTGGTGTAAAAAAGTTCGGTATAGACCCACCGCACGAACTCCAAATCCTCAGGTGAGTCAACCGTCCATCGTAAATTGGACAGATCGGGGCCGCCCGTGAAATTACGCACAACGAATTGCTCGGGGCGGCGATAAATCCCCAACGTCACATGTTCGCGCTCGTGTGTGTCGGTGTCTAGCCGTGCCAGAGCGCGCAGTGCACTTACTCGAACTACCTCAACGTCAACGCCGTCGGGAAAAGTCGGATCCAGGGTGTTGGATAAGTAATCACAATCAGATTCAAAAAAT
>CAJIYV010000144.1 GCA_905181745.1 uncultured Actinomycetes bacterium
CCGCCCACGTTAACACTTTAAATCCAAATGTCACCGGTGTGCCCAGTTGGCCGTGGGTGCGCCCAGCAATCGGAGTGTCCCGGTGTTTTTTTGCCAATTCCACACACGAATCACGCACATTCACTAAGTCGGCACGGATGAGGTCGCCACTATCGCGCATGACCATCCCAAACCAGGTATCTGTCAGGTCTTGAACTGTGATCCCAAAGTACACGTACTCTGCGGAGGAACTATCAAGAATCTGCTGCAGTCCACGGATGAGTCCCAGCGTCGAGTGTGATGTTCGCCTGGTCTCCGAACTGATGAAGTCCTCATCCAAAAATTCCACTTTTGCTTTGCTCGCGATACCAGTAAACGCGGTATCAGGAATTATTCCGAGTTCGGCTTGAGCCTGGGCCAACGCGACGAGGATATCGAGCCATGCCTGAAGTCGGTTCCTTTGCTCAAATATTAGATCAAATTCAGGTGTACTCCATCCATGGGCATACATGGATGAGGCAGTCAAACGGTTGTCCACGCCGCGTCCCAAGAAGTCGCTAATTCATTGATCGCCCCACGGATGTCAACCAAAGATGCTCCCCATGGCACCACAACCCGGCCGTTCTCAATTTCTATGGACTTCTCGAGAAGGCAGCACTTTGTGATCGTTGCCCTGCCCGATAATGCTGCGCGTTCCCTTGGACAGAAGGACACTATTGGCGGGCGATCCCCATAGAACCATTCATGTATTTGTGCGGACCGTTCACATCCGACCATGGTCCAATCCTCGCGATCGGGACGTTGGTCTAGGTAGGAAGTGCGGGCACCGGTGATTTCAGTGTCAGACCCCCAGCAAGGAAGCAGGTAATGTGAACTCGTAATTGTAGATCCCAGCGAATCAAGGGTCACCGCATCTAGATGCGCGACAATTGGAGGTAGGTCCTCGGCCACCTCTAGGAGTCGGCGCACTTGATCGTAAAGCTTCGCGGGAGTTGGCGGGATCACCTCAGTGACGTGGATGTTGAGGGGCTTTGGATTAAGAATGAAATTGATGTGTGAATAAAGGCCCTCGATGACCACCGCCTTGGCGTCCGGGGCATGCGTCGCTGCGGCGCGGGCTAGATTGGACGGAATCGCCGTGTCAATGCTCGTATCGACAACAAAATTGCACTCAGTCGGATCTGCCAAGATCTCGACACTCGTCACAGGCGAAAAAAGGGGCGCAGGGTCTTCTCTCTCGACCGTCGCCAGCCAAACCCCATTTGGCTCATGAACCACGATAAAGCGAGTGCGCCGGTAGACCTCCCGACCCATGAAGTGTTCAGCTAGCGACTCCCAGGTGAAGGAGTGTGTGGAGTGGGTAACTGAGACCCCTCGGTAGGCGCTAGGCACCACATTGTCCCGAGACCGCAACAGGACTCGCGGTGAATCTTTTAGCAAACCGGTCATCTGCGGACTCCCGAAGACAGGGTGACACTGAGGGCAACCAGCGCGGTGTCAGCGCGCAGACCTAAACGAAGGGTTTGCAATGGAAGTAGATCTTCAGGAGCAACATTTCCCAGATTCACCTCTGGCCCATGTGTGTTAATGAACCAGGCTTGCTGATCTTTTCGGGGCGCCTCAAAAAGCACACGATCAAGACCTGCCGCCAGCAGTGCCGCGTCGATGACTTCAGTTTGTGGCATCCCGTGGGAGTCGTAGAGACCCACGGTTCCACTCTCCCGTCCTTCAGCCACAATGTATTCAGCCCCAGCGACCAAGTCGCCCATGATTTCCGAATGCCATTGAGTTGGGGTGAGTAGTCGTTCGGCACTCTTGTACCCAGTTTCGGCAAATACCCGAAATGACTGCGCCGATGTGCGAATGAGTTCCCACTTTTCTTCCATGCTCATGTCTGCTACCCCCCGGGACACCTCAATCGCTGTGAATCCGGCCCGTTCTGCCCAATCGAGACATTCACTTGCGCGTCCTTGCGACCAAGCGATCTCCAGCAATGTGCCACCCAAGCAGGCTGTGATCCCATGTTCGCGAAGGAGTCCAATTTTTGACGGCAAAAGCTTCTCTACATAAGCAGTACCCCAGCCAAACTTCCACACATCAGCAAACTCCGCGTACGAAGCCAGGTGGCTTTCCATCGATCCGAGTGTTATGCCCTTATCCAGCACGTGCGTCAGACCGGTGGAACGCGGCTTCTCAGGCAGAACTGGAAGGCTCAGGAAATTGTCTAACATGTATCCTATACTACTTGAACTTTCACTTTACGACATATCTACCCGTAAATACACATACTGCTTCTTTGCATTTCGCGGGTAACCATTTGCGCATTGTCACTACATTGGAGGATTCCATGGACTCAGAGAGCACCGCCGGACAACAACTTGATGACGTTGCGGCAGCTGTGGCATGCAATAGCGCCATTGCGGCCAAACGCGAAATAGGTCTCGTCAGCGAGGCCTTAGGCTCGTCGGGATTCGTCGAAGGCCCCGGGGATGACGGCGCAGCCATCGCGATTGGTCACACATTGGGAATCGTGTGCGGAGAAGCCCTGTGGCCACCATTTGTCTCGGCGGACCCCCGCGGGGCTGGAATAGCCGCAATTCTCGCCAACGTAAACGACGTTGCCGCGATGGGTGCCTTGCCCTTAGCAATTGTTGACACCATAACTGCTGATGAAGATACCGCGCGTGAAATTCTCAGTGGCCTCGCCTACGCCTCATCCTTGTACCGAGTTCCCATTGTTGGCGGGCACCTCACACTCACAGATGGGCCACCCAGCTTGTCAGCATTTGCGCTCGGCCAGACTGACAACCTTTTATCGACTACGAATGTCGTGGCAGGTCAAGATCTTGTGGTGGCCGCGTGCATTGAAGGATCAATGCATCCAGAATTCCCGTTTTTTGCCTCTTTTACGGAACGGGGTGACAGTCTCGGTGATGACGTGCGCCTTCTGGCTCAGATCGCCAAGGACGGCATCGCTGTCGCCGCCAAAGACATCAGCATGGCCGGACTCATCGGCTCACTGGCCATGCTCCTGGAGTGGGGGTCCTTCGGTGCAGAACTCAACCTCGACGTGCTCCCTCGGCCCGATGGCGTCGCGCTCGCGGACTGGTGCACGTGTTTTCCATGCTTTGGGTTCATCCTGTGCTGTGAACCATCCAGAACTGATGAATGCGTTGAAGTTTTCACTCGTACCGGCCTCGCAGCTGCCAAGGTTGGGTCTATAAATGACTCGGGCAGCATCGAGATCCTCGCTGACGGAGAACGCCGAGAGGTTCTGAATTTACGTGAAGAGACGGTTACCGGCTTAATTCGAACACCTAGCGACATCGCAGCAATTCCCGTGAAAAACGTCTGATTTTTCTATTTCTTTTTGCGTCAATATTGGTAATTGGCTGACGTTCGGGTCCGATATGTGTACTTTTGTGTACATTACAAGTCGTATATTGGATGTGCGGCTTACGATCATTGGAGATGAGAATGGCCCCAATTACGATGGTATTCATAATTACAGGACTTGCCGTATTTACGCAAGCAATGTTCTTTCTTGGCATAGGAGCAAGTGCTGAGGAAGGCAAGAAGAGTCCGATTGTCCCAGTTGGCTACATTTCTGTCATAGCAGGAATCGTCAACCTGGTCGTTGGTATATATGTAACCGTGGTTCGACCGTTGGACGCTGATCCGTCGCTGCTACTTGCTGGACTCATCGGGTTCTACGGTCTATTCTTCCTTGCCTTAGGACTTGCGGAAATTCTCGACATGGACCTTCGGGTTGTCGGAAACCTAGCTATCCCAACCGCAATCCTTCCGCTCTTCTGGATTAACTTCTTCTCGGGTAGCACCACATTCACATTGATCCTGATCTGGTGGGTCGTCACATTCCTCGCCATTACACTGACCACGTACGGGAAGTTGCAAGCACGCGTCTTGGGAATCATCTTGATGCTCACCGCGATCTTCACCTTTTTCCTCGTTCCAGTATTCCTAGTCATGGGCTGGAACCTGCCTTAATTGTTGGAGCCTCCGACTGTTCCTTGTCTTTTCTGCTTGCACAGTCGGAGGCGTTTCAGCTCACCGAAACTAATTTCCTTGTAGATCACCGTATGTATCTGCCGAAATCCTGTTACCTGTAATCTGTTGGTGTGACAGACACTGCGCGATCTCAAGAATCAAAAAAACAAGATCGTGAAGTGCGAAAAGATGCACTTCTCAAGCGAATGGTTCGGCCACAGTCACTCATCTTCACTATTTATGGCGCCTACAGTCGATCAATCGGCGGTTGGATGTCGGTCGGTGCACTACTCGAGTTATTGCGAGAAAT
>CAJIYV010000145.1 GCA_905181745.1 uncultured Actinomycetes bacterium
CAACAAGAAGCACAAGTCGAAATTGCCGAGGCGCTCGTTGATTTTCCATCAGCCCTGCCCACCAAACGCGATGCCATTTATAGCGCATTCGTGTCTGTGAGTGTGGGCTGTAATAACACCTGTACTTTTTGTATTGTTCCTGCGCTTCGCGGGAAGGAGAAAGACCGACGAGCGGGTGATATTTTGACCGAGATCGAAGTCCTCGTCGCGGACGGCGTGGTGGAAGTGACCCTACTGGGTCAAAACGTAAATGCATACGGCTCGGAGCTGGGGGACCGTCAAGCTTTCAGTAAACTCCTGCGTGCATGCGGCGATATCTCTGGTTTGGAGCGGGTTCGATTTATGAGCCCGCACCCGCGTGACTTTACGGACGACGTTATTGAAGCAATGGCGCACACCCCCAATGTCATGCCCACCTTGCACATGCCGTTGCAATCTGGTTCTGATTCGGTACTCCAACGGATGAGGCGCTCCTACCGACAAGACAAATATTTGGGAATTATCGACCGTGTGCGTTCGGCTATGCCCCAGGCTTCGATCACGACCGACATCATTGTGGGATTCCCAGGTGAAACAGAAGAGGAATTCCAGGCGACGATGGATGTGGTTCGCAAGGCCCGCTTCGCGAGCGCATATACCTTCCAATATTCCAAGAGACCCGGAACACCAGCGGCAACTATGGAAAATCAGATTGCAAAAGAGGTCGTTCAGCAACGCTATGAACGGTTGGTCAAGTTGGTCAATCAGATCTCACTAGAGGAAAATATCGCGCAAATTGACAACAGCGTCGAGATTCTGGTTGCCCACGGTGAAGGCCGAAAAGACGCACACACGAATAGACGTTCGGGCAGAAGCGCTGACGGTCGGCTTGTGCATTTTGATCTTGGTAAGCATGTTGCCCGTCCCGGTGACTTCGTGACCGGAACCGTCCTCTCGGCTGCCCCACACCACCTGCTGGGTGAGGCAACATCGGTGCGGCTCACTCGTGCCGGTGACCGCTCCGAATCCCCATCAGGGACCTCGGTAATGCTGGGCATTCCTACATTTGTTTCACCTTGATTGAACCTGCCATGAGTCCAAAACCCATTGTGACAATCATTGGACCGACGGCGGCGGGCAAAACTGCACTTGCCATTGACCTAGCACGTGAAATCGACGGGGAACTAGTGGGAACTGACTCGATGCAAGCCGTTTCAGGAATGAATATCGGGACTGCAAAACCCACGTCACAAGAACTAGGGCAGATCCGGCACCACATGCTGGATGTATGGTCGATTGGGCACCGGGCCGACGTTGTGCAATTCCGAGACTTAGCGCGCGAAGCGATCACTGGGATCGCCACTCGCAAGAAAATTCCGATCGTGGTCGGTGGAAGCGTTCTCTATGTGAAAGCAATCTTGGACCAATTTGATTTCCCTGCCACGGATCCTTTGGTGCGTGGACGATATGAGGCCATGTTGGAACAAGACGGCCCAGAAAAATTGCATAAGCTGTTGGAAGAAAAGGATGCAGTGACGGCCTCCAATATTCTCCCAGGCAACGGTCGTCGAATAGTTCGGGCTTTGGAAGTAATTGAGTTGACGGGGGAGCCGTATCATTCGCGCTTGCCGGATCCGGTGGAAGAGTTTCCCAGTGTTCGTGTAGGTTTGGAAATCGATCGGGTCAGCATGGATGCTCGGATCGAGCAACGGGTGGACCAAATGCTGGAGTCCGGTTTGATTCAGGAAGTACAGGAACTTGAGTCACTTGGTCTACGCAATGCGCCGACGGCTTCACGTGCAATCGGCTACTCGCAAGTCTTGGAGCACTTAAGCGGCGAAATCACGCAAATTCACATGCGGGAAAAAATTATTTATGCAACCCAAAAATTTGCTCGACGCCAGCAAAGGTGGTTTCGGCAGGATCCTCGAATCCGCTGGGAACCATGGGACAGTGAACAATTAGTCGCAGCAGTATTAGGTCACTTTTACGAAGTATTCGGTTCCGAGTAAAGCATCGAAAATTGGTTTGGGCAATCTGCTCAGTACGGCCAGGGTGCGAATTGTTCCGTCCGCCGTCGACTGAGAAGCGTGCGCCAGGATTGATTTTTTCTTGAGCGCCGTATACCCACGGACATTGACGCGATGGGTAATTTCGACTTTCGGGGTCCAGCTATGTGAAAAGGTCTCGGGGTCAAAATCAGACGGGGTGAGCGAGAGTGCACCAGCAAGTTTCACGGCTCGAAAGATGGGTTCACGCGGGAGAGTAGCCTCGAATAGGTTGATCGAAGTAAGTGCGTGCACCTCGCGAGCCACCTTATGCACTTGGAGATGATCAGGGTGACCATAGCCACCAGCTGGATCGTAGCCGATCAGAGTGTCGATTCGCAGATCCTCGATTAGTTCAGTCAGCCTAGTGGCAATCACGGCTGAATCAAGGCCGGCAAATCCGCCGTCAGCATTATGTTGGCCGTGTAGACCTGAGTCAGGGTATCCGAGCTCGGTCACGCTGGTGACACCCAGGATTTGGGCTGATTGAGCGAGTTCCGCTGACCGGTGGAAGACCAAGTCGTCTGAGAAATGTCCTGAGGTCAAGCCGGCTGATCCGTCGGTGGCCACTACTAAGTGGACCCGGTGGCCAAGGTCTTGGGCTCTGGCCATGGTGCCAGCCGTGAGTAGCGCCTCGTCATCTGGATGGGCGTGTAGAAAGAGCAGGTTGCGCATAGTGGTCCCATTGTGGCGTACGGTCGTCCCCGTGCGCATTACCCACGTCAGTGATTGCTTTGTCCCCAGAACGGGCGGCATCGAATCCCAAGTCCTTGGGCTGGCTCGTGCCCAACACGCTGCTCGGGACCAAGTGCGCGTAATCACGGCGACGGGCGGCCCGCAGTTTCTCGAGTTCCCTGTTGATCGATTAAGTTTCCCGGTCCCTTTTGAGCTACCGGTGCATCCGCGTACCTACCGGGAAGTCACCAGTCTGTTGAGAGTGAATCTGCCCGAAGTGGTGCACGTGCATGCTGGTGTGCTTTCACCATTTGCGTGGAGCGCCACTCGGGCGGCTTATGACCTTGGGCTTCCTATCTTGGTCACAATTCACAGCGTGTGGGGTGCATGTGCGCGTCCAGCTTTTTCCGCGGTCGGGTCATGGTTGAGATGGAACCGGGTTGCCATGAGTGCGGTGAGTGAGGTCGTGGCGGAGAGTATGCGCGCATCCTTAGGGGTTGAAGTTGATTTGGTTCCCAATGGTATTGATCCAAGCCTGTGGAGCCGATCAGGTGTTGCAGATTGGAATGCTGCGCCTCTGCAATTAGTAAGCGTGCTGCGAGTCGCGCCGAGGAAAAGAACCGGGGCGCTCCTGCGCGTGATGGAGGAACTGCGCAAATTCGATGTTGCCGCGCTACTCAATATTGTGGGAGACGGTCCGGAGCGTGCCCTTTGGGAACGTCGAGCGCGTAGAGCCGATCTTCCGATCACTTTCTTGGGACGACTAGCACCGGCTGAACTCAAATTGGTTCTGGATCGTTCTCAAATATTTGTTCAGCCGTCGGTCAAGGAGTCATTTGGAATTGCAGCCCTTGAAGCCCGCGCCAATGGGCTGGCGGTCGTGGCTCGCGGTGGCACGGGAACTCAGACATTTATTGCCGATGGAACTGATGGAAGGATCTGCAACACTGATAATTCCATGGCGGTCGCGGTGAGCGAGTGGCATTCTGATCGGCAGGCACTGAGGGCAATTCTTGAACACAATTCACATGTTCCCCCCAGCTATTCCTGGAATGAGATTGATTACCGCGTTCGTGCGGCGTATCACAGAGCGCTCACGCTCGGCCAATAGAGTGGTGTGGTGAGTTTATTGGCTGAATTGGCGTTTGTTAAAGGGCACGGAACCTCCAATGATTTTATTGTGTACAACAATGAAAACGCCAAGGCTGCGCTCTCGATCGAGCAGGTTGTAGCCCTATGTAACCGCCGTTCCGGGCTCGGCGCCGACGGAACGATTGGGGCCGTTCGAACCAAAAATATTGAACTTGCCGGTATTGAGCATGCGGATGCGACTTGGTTCATGGATCACCAAAATGCTGATGGAAGTTACCCTGAAATGTGTGGCAATGGTGCCCGAGTTTTTGCTCGCTACTTGGTGGCCAATGGCCTTGAAACCACGAAAGAATTCACTATTTCAACGCGCGGGGGAGTGCGGGCAGTACGGATTCATCCGGATTTCACGGTGTCAGTCGACATGGGTAAAGCCGATGTACCCAACCCAGAATTAACCCCACACATTCGGCTCGTAACCGGTGAGGTGTACGAGTCTGTAGGAGTGTTCTTGCCGAATCCGCACGCAGTGTGTTGGGTCGAGGAGGAAGTTTTACCCCTTCTCGAGTTGAACCACAAGCCGGTCGTTGACCCATTCGATGCCTTTTTGCAAGGGGTGAATGTCGAATTCGCCACGGTAACTGCACCCGGTGAAGTTGTCATGCGGGTCTTTGAACGTGGGGTGGGCGAGACTTCTTCGTGTGGGACCGGCGCGTGCGCGGTCGCATGGGCTGCCCGCCGAAGTGCACCAGCGCACCACGATGTTGACAGTTGGAGGGTGCGCGTGCCTGGTGGCGAAGTGATTGTGACCGAAGATCTGCAGACGGGAACATTTGTTTTGCGTGGACCCGCGGAACTTGTTGCCCGCGGTCGAGTTTTGATCTAGCGCACGGCGGTTGCTAGCGCAGCAACGTGCTCAGCGCGCGAGCCACAGCAGGCGCCAAGAATGTCAACGCCCATGGCATAAGCTTCAGCCGCGAAATAGCCCATCTCCTGGGGAGTACCGTTATATTGGAATGTGTCTCCGACCAAAACTGGTAGGCCCGCATTGGATTGCAGCATCAATTTTGTGCCATCGGG
>CAJIYV010000146.1 GCA_905181745.1 uncultured Actinomycetes bacterium
AGGACGAATGCGGAATACCCGCCTACGTATTCCTCAACGTTTCCGCCGACCACCTCCCACATGTGATCACACACTTCATCCAGAAACCAGCGATCATGTGTCACGGTGACAATTGCAATCTTCGGCCTACTTTTCAGATGAGCCGCAAGCCACGCGATAATCTCAACATCAAGATGGTTCGTCGGTTCATCAAGGAAAAGGACATCAACTTCACGAATGAGTTGTTCTGCCAAATAGGCGCGGCGCCGTTCACCTCCAGAGAGATCTGAAATCCGCCGGTCAAGCTGCTCGGACTCGAAACCGCCTAACAGGGCGGTCAAGATTTCCCGCACCGCCGGGTCCCCGGCCCAATCATGTTCGTCGCGATCTCCCAAAACGTGGCTGCGAATTGTTGCGTGCTCGGCGCTGGTCCCCACCTGGTCAAGTTCGCCCACGACCACACTCGCTCCACGAGTGACTCGGCCCGAGTTGGGTGGTTCCGCCCCGGCCAGAACCCGGAGCAGGGTGCTCTTGCCGGCACCATTTCGCCCTACCACTCCAATGCGTTCCCCCTTGCTCACGCCGAGGGAAACATCGCGAAGTAGCGGGCGCTCCCCAAATGCTTTAGACACGTTCTCGCAACTGAGCAGATTGACTTGTTGGGGGGAGGCCACCGGGACATCATGCGGCACTGCGACTACCGGCCTTCAGCCGGTGCTGATCAACGGTGTGTAAATGACGCCTTGTGACTAGCGGAGAGGCCAAGCACAGCCACAGTCTTGAAACTCTCCAACGGCTTCTCACACGCGTGGTGGACTGCAGCCTGACTGGGCGAGTACGGACTCGCTTTCGTCATGCTTTCCTTTTCAGTGAAGACAATCCCTTTAGGTTTGGCTTATGCGCTGTGGGCCGGACTAGGCACCGTAACCGTGTTTTTGATCTCGCTCATCGCATTTAAATCTGGCGCGGAACCTATTGCCTGGGTCGGGGTTGTCCTTGTCACGATTGGAATAGTGTTTCTCAACCTGGGGAGCACGACCCACGCTTAGGGGTGTGTCAGCTTGGTCACTCGAAAGACCGGAATTTCCCTCACAATATTTCTCTGATACATCCGATAGGACGACCACGCATCACCTAAACCGGTATATATCCGTGCCGCTTCTTCACCTTGCACTTCTGTGAACACTGCTTCACTCACTTCACCGTCAATCTCAATCTTGCCTTGGTCATGAGCTCGCACATTGAATACCCAGCCGGGGATTTCTTCTTGGCCGGCATTGGAACCAGCGATTCCCCAGCCACCAGAATCGGGAATGGCTAGCAGCGGGGTCCTGCGCCATTCACCACTCCTGCGTCCAAGAGTCGTGATCCACACCACCTGCGCACCACCCGGAAAACGACGACCTAGTCTCCCCTTGCTTAACGTGTGAATTGCACGATGGAGAACGGTGGTAGTTCGCAGTACGGTCCCCCACACCAGGTCATAACTTTTAGATCCCACGCTCAACTCCCACGCAATTCAAGTGCCACCAAATCAATCGCCGTGGCAAGTTCATAATCAAGGGAAGTGATACCACCCGCGGAATGGGTGCTCACAACGAACAACACTCTGTTCCAGCGAATATCAATATTTGGATGGTGATCCATTCTCTCGGCAATCACCGCAACCAAATTAACTAATTCAATTGCAAGTACAAAATTTGGTGCAATGAATTCCGCACTCAAGGCATTGTCGATTCGAGACCAGTTCGCATTTCGATCTAGAAAGGACGCGATATCAGATTCAGTTGCAAGTTTTCGCATCACCTAAACTCCAATGCTGCCATTCGAGAACAACAGGGCTCATACCCCAACTAACAAATCCGATTTCTTTCTGGAATCCATTGGACATCCAACCGATGCTCTGAGCCGTCGACTTAGTAAGAACTGTATGAATAAAGCCGCTAAAAATAAGCAGGATGCCCACCGGCAGGAAGAAAATCCAAGCCAAAGCCAGTGACAACGGTACGAACCAAATCTCCATAGGTTTCAGAGTAGCGGAGTTAACTCGAAGGCAGGCGAGGTTTATTGGTTAAGAGTTACTTCGCCGTATCTATTCAAGTATTTTCCTATTTCGTCGACACTCCGCGAGTTTCATCCAGGCGACTCATCATTGCAATGCGCCCCACATGACGCCCGCCATCAAATGGTGTGGTCAAGAAAACGTGAAGCGCGTCCATGGCGAGATTGTCTGCAGTTATTTGCTCACCAAAACACGCAACATTGGCATCATTGTGTCTGCGGGCCATCTCCGCATCTCGCGAATCTCGAATCACACCACCACGCACACCGGAGATTTTGTTCACGGCCATGCAAATACCTTGCCCGCTCCCGCACACAAGAACTCCACTTTCGACTTCTCCCTCTGCTACCGCACGTCCCACCATGGCGCCGAAGTCCGGATAATCACACCGTTCCTTATTAAAGGTCCCCACGTCCACGGTCTGATGCCCCTGCTCCATAAGCCACGCTCGCAAAGTTTCTTTAAGGGTGAAACCAGCATGATCTGATCCAATTGCAATCTTCATGGATTCTCCTGTTCGGTTACTTTTTCGATCATTATGTCGCGTTGAGCGCGAAGATACTCCACAGTTTCTGGATTGGGCACGACTACATCGGACCATTCGGGTGGAACAGGGAGACTCGTGAGGCCCGCTCCCAGCAGCGCGGCCCCGATCACCGCAGCATCAGGTGCATCCATCACTGCTAAGGACAACCCGGTCGAGTCCGCAAGGAGCTGGCGAAACACCGGATCATGGGTTCCACCTCCCACTAAAGGCGTCGGCTGCGGCAGAGACGCTCCAATGTTCTGAACAGTAATGGCGCCCAGCGCCACTGCCTGAGCGACTCCGACAAGAATACTTCGCAGTAAAGCTGAACGGTCCGTTCCTAATGACAAGCCATGCAACGAGCCGCGGAGGTTCGGGTTCATGAACGGTGTCCGTTCTCCAGCGACATAAGGAACATACAACGGGTCGTCGTCCCGGATTCCTTCCGCGAGCGCGGCCGTCGCTTCTTCGATGGAACTACCAAACCAATTAAGTGCCGTATTCAGAGAAAGTCCGGCGTTCTGAACTGCCCCAATTCGGTACCAACCCGCAC
>CAJIYV010000147.1 GCA_905181745.1 uncultured Actinomycetes bacterium
GCAGGTCGTTATTGACACCCAACGGCTCTACCACGCGGTCTGGCATCGGGGCGTAGCGCCACGTTACTGCCTAATTACCTCCTATGAATCCGGTCAAGAGTTAGATTCCTGGATCTGGGCGCGTAATCCAGTGACCAGCATCGAATCGCCACATCTGGATCCGCAGGTAATCTCCTCGGGGAATGAGTCGGCCATAAGCAAGCGTGTGGCTCGGGAAACGGCGAGCGCTTCTATGGATTCGGGAATGGATTCGGGCATGGAAGTTCTTTCCGAGGCTTAGTGGGGCTTTGCTCTATGTCGGTCGCGCCCAACGGCCACCACGCCCCTAGGCTTATGAGTAGACCAGTCATCAGTCCATCGTAAATTATTCGTCAGGAGTAATCGAGTGCATCAAACTGTGCCATACTCCGCTGTTCTGGACGAACTAGAGGCAGAAGCTATTCACATCTACCGTGAAACCGCTGCGGCATTTCGCAATCCGGTACTGCTCTACAGCATCGGTAAGGACTCCTCGGTTTTGTTGCACCTCGCAATCAAAGCTTTCTACCCAGCGCCCGTGCCATTCCCGGTGATGCATATTGATACGACCTGGAAATTTAGGGAAATGATTGAATTTAGAGACAAACGAGCCCATGATCTTGGTTTGGATCTACGCATTGCACAGAATTTGGAAGCGATCGCTGAAGGGGTGACACCTTTTTCGCACGGAACCCACGAGTACACCCGGCTCATGAAAACGGTGGCATTGCGCGAAGGAATTGATCGGTATCAATTTGATGCAGCTATTGGTGGTGCGCGTAGAGATGAAGAACGAAGCCGGGCAAAGGAGCGCATTTATTCACTCCGCGAGCCGGGGCACCGATGGGACCCACGTAAGCAGCGCCCGGAGTTTTGGCGTACCGCCAACACTCAATTGGCGCCTGAGCAAAGTATGCGCGTTTTTCCGCTTTCCAATTGGACCGAGCTTGATATTTGGCGCTATATCCAGCGGGAAAGCATTGAAATCCCGGGTCTGTATTTTGCGAAGAAACGGCCTGTTGTTGAGCGATCGGGCACGCTGCTCATGGTTGACGACGAACGCTTCCCGCTCGATCAGGGTGAAGTACCCGAAATGAAGAGTGTGCGTTTTCGGACACTCGGCTGCTATCCCCTTTCGGGAGCGGTCGAGTCAACCGCGGACAACCTGGTCGACCTGATCGCGGAAATGGAAACCAGCAAGTTATCCGAGCGTTCAGGCCGCCTTATCGACGGCGAAGGCGGCGGCTCAATGGAAGCTAAGAAAGCTGAAGGCTATTTCTAATGAGTGGATATACACCAGTTCTTCACCTCGTTACGTGTGGTTCAGTCGACGACGGGAAATCGACCCTGATTGGCCGGCTCCTCGTTGAGACTGACAGCGTTCCCATTGATCAATTGGAATACGCTCGAACGACCCGGCGTGGCGGTTCCACGGTTCCCGTGGGCGAAGTTGATTATTCGCTTCTTACCGATGGCCTCGAAGCTGAGCGTGAGCAGGGCATCACGATTGACGTGGCGTACCGACACCTTAACCTGCCCAATGGTCGTCGAGTGCTGATCGCTGACTCTCCGGGTCACGAGCAGTACACCAGAAACATGGCGGTTGCGGCTTCAAATGGTGACGTTGCCGTGCTCCTGGTTGATGCGGCTCGGGGAGTTCGCCCACAAACGCATCGACATCTCACAGTGTGTGCGCTGATGGGTGTGCAAACCATAATCGTCGCAGTCAACAAAATGGACCTAGTGGATTTCTCCCACGAAGTGTTTGAGGAAGTCATGGGTGAGGTGCGAACCACGGCGGCGCGACTAGGTGTGGAACAAATTGACGGCATTCCGGTAAGTGCAGTGACGGGCGCCAACATCACCACGAAATCTGATGACATGCTGTGGTACAAAGGCGAATCCTTACTTGGCGCCCTTGCCGTCTGGGAGCCCGTCGGTCGAGTCGCCAATGAAGGCTTTAGATTCCCGGTTCAATTCATTGTTCGCGCGCAAGGGAACTTCCGCGGTTATGCGGGAACTGTTGTCGCCGGCTCAGTACGCCCGGGAGATGAGGTCATGGTCGCAGATTCAGGGCGCAGTGCCAGAATCGATCGGATTGTGACCTCTGATGGTGACCTGCAGGAGGCTAAGTTCGGCCAAGCTGTGACCCTCACTCTCGATCATGAAGTCGATATCACGCGCGGTGATATTTTGGCATCAGGCTCTTCCCTACAACCTGCTGATCGCTTCGGTGTCGACATGGTCTGGTTGGGGGAGGAGCCACTGGCACACGGTCGCTCGTACTTGCTGATTTCGGGTTCGCGCTCGGTTCCTGCAACTGTGACTAGCGTGCGACATCAGCTTGACGTTGTCTCTGGGCACGAGCATGCTGCGCGCGTGTTGAACATGAACGATATTGGCCGCGTTGAGATTGCGACCGATCGTCCAATTCCTATGGACCCATATGAACAGTGCCGAGATACCGGCGGGTTTCTACTGGTTGACCGGGTGACCGCGGACACGGTTGCTGCTGGGCTTTCTCGTCACGCTATGCGCAGAGCTTTTAACTTGGTCCCCCATGACTACGAAGTGGACCACCAAGCGCGATCAGCCCTGATGGGGCATCCGGCGCGGGTTGTGTGGCTCACCGGGCTTTCCGGGTCTGGCAAGTCGACCATAGCTGATGCGGCGGTGCGCAAGTTGCACGCAATGGGGATCCACACTTATGTCCTTGACGGTGACAACGTTCGAACCGGATTGAACAAGGACCTTGGATTTACACCAGAGGACCGGGCCGAAAATGTGCGTCGGGTTGCGGAGGTGAGCAAACTCATGCGCGATAGTGGAGTGGTCGTATTTGTTGCTCTGGTGTCCCCGTATCGCTCTGACCGCGAAACAGCTGCTTCACTTTTCGCGGAGGGCGAATTCGTTGAAGTGTTCGTCGATACGCCGGTTGATATATGTTCCGAGCGTGACCCCAAGGGGCTCTATGCCAAGGCAGCGGCGGGCAATTTGCCGAACATGACCGGGGTGGGACAGATCTATGAACCACCGGTGTCACCGGACTTAATCCTCCGTGGGACTGGCGATCTAGAGGCTAGCGCGGATCTACTCGTTGCCGCAATCTTGGAGGCAAAAGTTGTCCGCACCTAATAAGTCATTTGATCCAAAACAGGTTTCGGCGTTGAGTTCCGAGTCAGTAGATGAAATGGTCGTTGAAGCTATAGCCGCTTTTTGCTCTGCATCAGACTTGGAATCACTCAAGGTGGCTCGGCTCACCCACTTCGGTGACCGCTCGGAAATTTCCCTCGCCAATCGAGAAATCGGCGCATTACCGCCGGCGGCTAAGGCCGAGGTGGGCAAGAGAATAGGTGAAGCTAAGGCTCGCGTGAAGGAAGCCCTAGAATCACGTGAGGCTGAACTTACGCAAATCCGTGACAATGAAGTGCTGCTGTCGGAAAAGGTTGATGTCAGTGTCCCTGTAGATCGGCTTAAGCGCGGCGCTCGGCATCCATTGACTACGCTCATGGAGAGGCTCTGTGACGTGTTCATCGCGATGGGTTATGAAATAGCTGAGGGGCCGGAGCTTGAACTGGAGTGGGCGAATTTCGATGCATTGAATTTTCCTAAGGACCACCCTGCTCGACTCATGCAGGACACATTTTTTGTTGAGAGTCCAGATTCAGGAGTTGTGCTGCGGACCCATACGTCCCCCATTCAAGTTCGAGCGATGCTTGAACGCGAGTTGCCTATCTACGTTGTTGCCCCCGGTCGAGTTTTTCGCACCGATGAACTAGACGCAACTCACACCCCGGTGTTTCACCAAATAGAAGGATTAGCCGTCGACAAAGGACTGTCCATGGCTGACCTTCGAGGGACCTTGAACCACCTGGCGCACGTGATGTTCGGGCCCCAGATTGATATCCGTTGGCGCCCATCTTTCTTTCCATTTACGGAGCCAAGTGCCGAAGTGGATTTGAAATGTTTCGTCTGTTTGGGTGATTCCAGCGCCGTCGGTTGTCGTGCATGTGGCGGTGAGGGATGGATTGAATGGGGTGGCTGCGGCATGGTTAACCCCAAGGTGTTGCGTGCAGTGGGAATTGACCCCGATGTGTATTCCGGTTTCGCGTTTGGCATGGGAATCGAACGGACCCTGATGTTTCGAAGTGGAGTTTCCGACATGCGTGACATGGTTGAGGGAGACATCCGGTTCACGGGCGCTTTCGGGCTCGAGGCCTAGTGAAACTTCCCTTGTCGTGGATTAAGGAATTCGCCCCGGTGCAGGAATCGGGGCGCGAGGTTGCGCAGGCTCTGATTAACGCTGGGCTTGAGGTCGAGAGTGTTGACACTCTTGGTGAGGGTATTCATGGAACCCTAGTCATTGGGCGGGTACTTGAAATAGAAGAACTGACGGAGTTCAAGAAACCCATTCGGTGGTGTCAGGTTGACATAGGGACTCAGATCCGAGGGATTGTGTGCGGGGCAAGCAATTTCTCAGTGGGAGAGCACGTAGTTGTCGCAGAGCCCGGCGTCACCTTGCCGGGTGATTTCACAATTACATCGCGTGAAACCTATGGCCATGTCTCGGACGGCATGATTTGTTCAGAGCGTGAATTGGGGCTGGGTCCCGACCATGCCGGAATCATGGTGTTATCCGGTGTTGAGCCGGGTCAGAATGCCAATGAACTGCTGGGAATTGGGGACCAGGTACTCGACATTGCGATTACTCCAGATCGCGGATACGCCCTGTCGGTTCGCGGGATTGCGCGGGAGGTCGCGACCGCATTTGGAGTTGACCTTCGCGATCCAGCGTCCCACTTTGAACCAGAATTGGGCGCCCCCAAAACTGGGACAACTCCACGAGATTGCGTCATCGACGACTTCAGCGCTTGTGAATTGCTGACATTGCGCACGATTTATGGGTTTAATCCAGACGCTTTGACTCCTCGCTACATGGTCGCTCGATTGCAAGCTTCGGGGATGCGGAGCATCTCCTTAGCAGTTGACGTCACCAACTACGTCATGTTGGAGCTGGGACAGCCAACACATGCTTTTGATCTGGACAAACTTGAAGGAGCAGTGCGGGTACGGCGCGTGGAGTCCGGAGAAAAACTGGAGACCCTAGATCACGTTGAAAGAATCCTTTCTCCACGCGATACCGTGATTGCCGACTCAAGTGGTCCGATTGCACTTGCCGGAACCATGGGTGGATTCGCCACAGAAATTGATGAGAACACCACTAATATTGCGATTGAAGCCGCGTTCTTTCCGGCTTCCACAGTCGCCGGAAACTCACGGCGACACAAGATTTCCAGTGAGGCATCGCGACGCTTTGAGCGAGGTGTGGATCGAGAATTGGCTCCGGTTGCATCAGCTCGGGTGTGCGCGCTGCTGATCGAACATGGAGGTGGTATTTATGCCGGGATGAGCGCGGTGGAATCACCGATGTCTGAAACCGTGATCGAATTTGATCTGGACCTCTCAACGCGCACCGCAGGAATGACCATTGATCATGCAACTGTGATTGAGAAACTCGATGCGATAGGGGCTACACATGAACCACGTGGGCCTGGGACGCTCTTAGTCACTCCGGCCAGTTGGCGTCCAGATTTGACACAGCCAGCGGATCTTGTCGAAGAAGTCGTTCGGCTTGTAGGTTACGAGAAACTTCCATCAACTTTGCCGAGTGCGCCGGCCGGGCGAGGATTAACTTTTGAACAAAGAACGCGTCGTCGAGTGGGTAATCTTTTGGCAGGGCGAGGCGTACACGAAATTCTCGCGTATCCCTTCATCGGATCGGCGGACCTAGATGCGTTGCGGTTTCCTGAGAGTGACCCGCGCAGGTCATCACCAACTTTAATTAACCCACTTTCAGAGCTTGCGCCCAAAATGCGATCCACTCTTTTACCGGGGCTACTTTCGGTTGCTGCCAGAAATGTTGGCCGAGGCGAAAATGACTTGGCGCTGTATGAAATCGGGTCGGTGTTCCTTGGTGGGGTAAATAAGAGCGAGCTTGACCCCGGAGTGGAATCTAAACCTTCGGATCACGCGTGGGTTGACATGCAGCAGGCGCTGCCGGCCCAACCTGAACACCTGGGGGCTGTGTTCTGCGGCGCTGTGGAATCTGCCGGGGTGTGGGGGAGTCCACGACTGGCTAGCTGGCGCGATTCATTGGACGCCGTAATCGCTGTCGCGGACGAACTCGGAATTGCTCTTGAAATCCGTTCCGGAAGCGATCCAAGTTTTCACCCTGGCCGCTGCGCCCAGGTGATGCTTGTGGGAGCGGGGGACGTGATCGGATTTGCTGGTGAACTGCACCCGTCAATTGTTGAATACTGGAACCTTCCTAAGCGGAGTTGCGCGGCGGAGGTGGATCTGACCAAGTTGATGAGCGCGGCGCGAAGAAGCACCGTCGCGCCGGCTTTCTCAAACTCACCGCTGGCCAAGGAGGACCTTGCATTCGTGGTCGAACGCGGATATCCAGCCACCGAGGTTGAGGCCGTAATCCGTGAGGCCACAGGCGACTTACTGGAGGCGATTCGCCTCTTCGATGTGTACGAGGGTGATCAAATTCCATCCAGTCATAAATCGCTGGCCTATTCGTTGCGGTTGAGAAGTGAGGGCCACACCCTGTCGGCCGAGCAATTGCATAACCTAAGGGACCGCATCATCTCGCTAGTCGCAGAACGCGTGGGGGGCACACTGAGATAGCCCAATACCGACATTATATGTGCATATGTGTATATTGTAGGTATGCGAGTATCGATTGCCGGGGCATCAGGTTACGTCGGAGGGGAGCTCATGCGTCTCCTCGAGAATCATCCGCAGTTCGAGGTGATTGCAGCGGCGGCACATTCTTCGGTGGGCGAACGCGTGGACTCGGTTCATCCGGCTCTGGCCCCAACCTCGGTGGGCTCGGTGAAAATGTGCCCCGCAACAGCGGACCAACTTAAGGCTGATCTCGTGTTTATGGCCCTGCCCCATGGTCAATCAGCATCAATTGCCCAGGAACTCTTGGAAATGGACCCGGGCCAAAAGATTGTTGACCTGGGCGCGGATTTTCGGCTAGTGGACCCGGGCGCATGGGACCGGTATTACAGCGGGGTACACGCCGGGTCATGGACCTATGGGTTACCTGAGGTTGGGGATCAACGCAGACACATCTCACGGTCAACCACGGTGGCAAATCCAGGGTGTTATGCAACAGCCATTTCCTTAGCGTGCGCACCGGCAGTTGCTCATCAAATAATGGGGCACTCAACGATCAACGTTGTAGCCGCGAGTGGGACAAGTGGCGCGGGTCGTGTCCCTTCGCAAGCACTTATGGCCTCGGGGGTAATGGGTTCGATTAGTGCGTACAAGATCGGTGGAGTGCACCAGCACACCCCAGAAATTGAGCAGATGTTGAACTCACTTCGACCAGAAGTCAGTTCACGCATTAGTTTTACACCGCTATTAGCTCCGATGCCTCGGGGGATTATCGCCACCTGCGCGAGTGCAATGTCCGGATCGAGCACGGTGGAACCGATCACTATCTATCAGGAGTATTACGAGCATTCGACTTTTGTCTCCGTACTTGAGCACGGTCAAATGCCCAATACCGGAAGTGTTAGCGGCAGCAATTTCGTACAACTCAGCGTGAGTGTTGACCAGCATTCAGAGCAGTTAATCGTCATTGCAACCCTGGATAACTTAGGAAAAGGCGCAGCCGGACAGGCAATTCAAAATGCAAACCTTATGTGCGGGTTCACAGAATCGAGTGGGCTACTACACACAGGAGTGTCGCCGTGAGTGTGACACAGGCCCAGGGTTTTACCGCTGCAGGAGTGGCAGCCGGGCTTAAATCCAGTGGCGCAAAAGACGTCTCATTGGTTGTCAATACTGGTCCGAAGGCTGCGTCTGCGGCCGTATTTACCACCAACAAATTTGCTGCTGCCCCCGTGATTTGGTCCCGTCAGATCCGATTAGGGGGTGACGCACGGGTAGTTGTTCTGAACTCTGGAGGTGCAAACGCGTGCACCGGCCCACCCGGATTCGCAGATACCCATGCAACCGCTGAACTTGTTGCTGCGGGATTAACGGCACGAGAGCTTGGTGAGTTTGGGGCAGGTGAAGTATTCGTGTGCTCGACCGGGTTGATTGGAGAGCGGCTCGACATGGCCGCACTTGGGAAGGGCATAGACCTTGCAATTTCCCGATTAGCTCCTACTGGTGGTGTGGACGCGGCCGATGCAATCATGACCACGGACACCCAACGCAAGATTTCCGAACTCCGGGGAGACGGATACACCATTGGCGGCATGGCGAAAGGCGCAGGAATGCTAGCCCCGGGAATGGCAACGATGCTCTCAGTTATCACCACTGACGCAGACATTGATTCGGAATTTCTCCAGCACGCTTTAGAGTTCGCAACGTCACAGACATTTGACCGTTTGGACTCGGACGGATGCATGTCAACCAATGACACGGTTATCTTGTTGGCCAATGCTGCCAGTGGAGCGTCACCGGATCCCAAAGAATTTCAAGAGGCGCTGACCCGGGTGTGTGAAGACTTGGCGCAGCAACTGATGGCTGACGCTGAGGGTTCGACCAAGGAAATCCACATTGAGGTTACCGGTGCCAGTTGCGAAAGTGACGCGGTTCAGGTGGGACGGTCGGTGTCTCGTAGCAACCTGTTTAAGTGCGCCATGTTCGGTGAGGATCCGAATTGGGGTCGCATCCTTTCCGCCGTTGGCACAACAAGTGCAATTTTTGCGGCATACGAAGTCGACGTGAGCATCAACGGGGTGAAAATATGTATCGGTGGGGGAGTGGGCGAGGATCGCTCTGCCGTCGATTTGTCACAGCGCCGGGTTGACGTGCTGATTGATCTCCATGCAGGAGTCCATCAAGCCATCATCCGAACAAATGACCTCTCAATCGGTTACGTGGTCGAAAATTCTGAGTACTCGACATGAGTACCCATGGACCCATCTTGGTCATAAAATTTGGTGGTAACGCGATGACCTCACCGGAACTATTTACCTCCTTTGCCCAGGACATAACTTCGCTCCGGGAACAAGGATTTCGCGTCGTTATTTCGCATGGCGGCGGACCGCAAATCTCCGAGATGTTAAGCCGACTCAACATACAGAGCGAATTTGTGGGTGGTCTTCGGGTGACGACCGCAGAAATTGCATCGGTAGTGGCGACCGTGCTTTCTGGAGAAGTACAAAGAACTTTGGTAACTGCACTCAACACGAATAAGGTACCCGCGGTTGGAGTCAGTGGAGAGGACGCGAAGGTTTTTACTTCTACGCGGCTAGTTGATCAGGAGTTCGATCTTGGGCTAGTTGGCACAGTTGCCTTGATCAATCCGAAACTTATTCATGTGTTACTGGATAATGGATATATTCCAGTGGTTTCACCCGTTTCATCGACTCACGACGGTGAAAGCCTCAACGTGAATGCAGATACGGCAGCCGGTTCTCTTGCGGGTGCTCTAGGTGCGCAAAGACTCATTTTGATGACTGATGTTGATGGAGTCTTCGCCGCCTACCCAGATCCCGAGTCACTCCTTAGTGAGATGACCCTTGACCAAGTGTGCGAGTTACTTCCGAGCGTGACAGAAGGCATGATCCCTAAACTTGAATCCGCCGTCCATGCGTTACGTAGTGGATGCGAGAGCGTCCAAATAATCAATGGCAGTACTGAACATTCGTTGATAAAAGCCCTGTCCACGAATCGTAATATCGGGACAGTGATTACGCCATGAATGTGAATTGGGAGGAGACTTTTCTTAACACCTATGGCACCCCTGAGTTGACGCTGGTGCGAGGCCAGGGCTCTCGAGTGTGGGATGTGACCGGCCGTGAGTACATTGATTTACTTGGAGGCATTGCTGTCAATATTCTGGGTGCCGCACATCCGAAATATGTGCAGGCTGTCTCTGATCAAGTGGGAACGTTGGTACATACCAGCAATTTGTATATCAATGAGCCATCAGTGAAGTTGGCCAATAAATTGCAGGAGTTGGTGGGATGGCCCGGCGCAAAAGTATTCTTTTGCAATTCCGGAGCGGAGGCGAATGAGGCAGCTCTGAAATTGTCCCGGTTAACAGGAAAGACCCAAGTTGTTGTTGTGGAAGGTAGTTTTCATGGCAGGACTATGGGATCCCTTTCACTCACCGCACAACCGGCTAAACAGAAGCCATTCGAGCCGCTATTAAATGACGTAACCGTGGTTGCGATCAACGACCTTGAGGCCTTGAGGGTGGCAATTACTTCAGCAACTGCAGCCGTTTTCCTCGAAGTGATCCAGGGTGAGGCGGGGGTGCGTTCACTTTCATCGGAGTTCATTCGGTCTGCGCGGGAATGGACAAGCGAGGTTGGAGCGCTGCTGATCATTGATGAGGTCCAGACGGGAATTGGTCGTACCGGTGCATGGTGGGCACATGCAGAAAGTGGTGTCACTCCTGATGCCATCACCGTGGCCAAAAGCTTGGCGGGTGGACTACCAATCGGTGCATTGATCACTGGCGGGGAAGCGTCCAAATTGTTTACTCCAGGCTCACACGGATCGACATTTGGTGGAAATCCTGTTTCGTGTGCGGCCGCGATTTCAGTGATAGACGTAATCGAACAAGAAGGTCTTCTGAGTCGCGCAACTACGCTCGGACAGGAGTTGAAAGAGTCATTGGTCAACAGATCCCAAGGTGTTGTGACTCAGGTCCGCGGGCGTGGGCTCCTTTTAGCTGCGGAAGTTCATATTGAGGGCGAAAGCGATCCGGCTCCAAA
Organism: uncultured Actinomycetes bacterium; assembly: GCA_905181745.1. Taxonomy (GTDB): domain Bacteria; phylum Actinomycetota; class Actinomycetes; order S36-B12; family S36-B12; genus UBA4592. The sequence goes on from CAJIYV010000147.1 coordinate 10,776, forward strand.
ATTTGTGACAAAGGCGCTCGAACACGATCTACTTCTTAATGCGGTGACTCCAACTGCGGTCCGGCTGGCGCCTGCGCTCACCATTACTGATGCAGAAGTGGAGCAAGCGCTCCTGCGCTGGGAACTCACCTGCAACTACTTCAGCGAGGTCCCATCATGACGCAGTCTAAGCGGGCGCCGCAGACGGTGAGTTCACGTCGTTCTTTGGTCGCGGATTTGGTCAGTGCCAATCGTGTGCACAGTCAACAGGAGCTCTTGGATCTCATGCGGGGGAAGGGTTTTAGCGTCACGCAAGCAACTCTCTCCCGAGATTTGGAAGCACTTGGCGCTACTAAATCACCGGACCCCGAGGGATCAGGTGCGCACTACATCGTCCCGAGTGAATCGAATACTTCCTTGCGTGCTCAGGGGTCCCAGCAGGCTCTCGTGCGGGCGTTACATGAACTCCTGCTCAGCGCCGAATACTCTCAAGTCATGGTAGTTGTACATACTCCACCGGGCGGCGCGCAATTTCTTGCCGGGCACCTCGATCGAAGCGGCTGTTTCGATACTCTGGGAACCGTCGCTGGAGATGACACGATTTTCTTGATTGCACGGAGCGAAACACAGGCAAAAAAGATCTGCAACGATTTAGTTGCACTGGCCGAGAGTGGGACTTAGAAGTGGCTGACACAACTTCGCAGAGCAATAGTGAGAGCAGGCTTTGGGGCGGACGTTTTGCATCAGGTCCTTCACCCGCCATGGCGCGACTGAGTCGTTCTACGCACTTTGATTGGAAGCTAGCCCCCTATGACTTGATGCAAACAAAGGCACATGCGCAGATACTCGAACGCGCTGGATTGTTGAGTCAGGACGAGAGCCGAAGCGTGGTTCTGGCGCTCGACACCCTGGCCTCGCAGGTGGCTAGCGGGGAGTTCACACCCAATGAAGATGATGAAGATGTCCATTCGGCTGTCGAGCGTGGATTGATTTCTCTTTTGGGAGAACTCGGCGGGAAACTTCGCGCGGGCCGCAGTAGAAATGACCAGGTTGCAACCGACTTCAAGCTCTATTTGCGCGATCACGCACAACAAATAGCGGGGGAGATCATCGGCCTCCAGGAGGCATTTTTGGATCAGGCCAATGAAAATATTTTGACCTATTCTCCGGGATTCACCCACTTGCAACACGCTCAGCCAGTTTCGTTTGCGCACGAATTAGCCAAACATGTACATGCATTGGGTAGAGACCTCGAGCGTCTATCCGACTGGGATTCACGTGCGGCAAGGTCGCCACTAGGAGCAGGGGCCCTGGCCGGCTCAAGTCTGGGGCTCGACCCGGAGCTCGTAGCCGGCGCACTTGGATTCCATAGTGCGTTGGGTAATTCAATCGATGCCGTGAGCGATCGGGACTGGGCCGCTGAATTCCTGTTCGTTGGAGCGATGATTGGTGTTCACTTATCCCGCATCGGTGAGGAAGTGATTCTGATGGCGTCTCGTGAATTTGCTTGGGCGCAATTAGATGATGCCTGGTCCACGGGTTCCTCGATTATGCCCCAGAAAAAGAATCCCGATATTGCTGAACTGGCACGTGGAAAATCCGGGCGTTTAATTGGGAATTTAACCGGCCTGCTGGCGACCCTTAAAGGGCTCCCATTCGGTTACAATCGTGATTTACAAGAAGACAAAGAACCAGTCTTCGACACAGTCGAGCAGTTACTCGTTTTGCTTCCCGCTATGACCGGCATGATTAAGACTCTGAAATTCAATACCGAACTTATGACTAAGAGCGCACCAGCCGGTTTCGCACTCGCAACGGATATTGCCGAATGGTTAGTGCGTGAAGGAGTTCCATTTCGCAATGCCCATGAAATTGCGGGAGCTTGTGTGCAGGTAGCTGAAGAACGCGACTGTGAATTGTGGGACTTAACCGATGAAGAACTCACTCGGATCAGTTCTCACTTGAATTCGCAGGTGCGTGATGTTCTCAACATTGAGGGGGCGCTGAATTCTCGTGATGCTTTTGGTGGAACTGCTCCGGTTCGAGTCCGCGAGCAATTGCAGGTACTTTCCGAGTTAATTGGCGCTGAGCGTGTACGTTGGATGGGCTAGGTGCGGCGGGTCTACCACGTGGCACTGTCTCCGTCAATAATGCGCCAGCAGTACCAAGCGGCAACACTGCGATACGGACGAAAAATTTCACCTTGGTCATCTAAAAGTTTGGGATCGATGTATTCGGTGAGTCCATGGATTTGTTCCCAACCGCGACGCATCGCCAAGTCGCCCGTCGGCCAAATATCTAACCGATCTAGGGTAAACATGAGAAACATCTCCGCAGTCCAGCGGCCAATACCCCAGAGTTTTGTCAGTTCGGTGACGATATCGTGATCACTGAGTTTCGGATCGGAAAAATCATATTCATTGGTGTGCCAAGCTTCTGCCATTTCCTTAATTGTCCGCGTTTTAGCCCCGGACAATCCCGCAGATCTCAAATCCAATTCGGCAACATCTCGCATCGATGTTGGGCTGACATCGTCGTTCAGGGCGAGGGTGACGCGGGCAGTGATGGTGTCCGCAGCTTTCACGGAGAGCTGTTGGGCGATTACTGAGTTGACGAGCGCCTTGAAATGGTTCACGTTCTGATTCTTCTTGCGTCCAATGTTGCACAAAGGACTAGAATTTATGATGGAATCGAAAGATGAATCAACTTTGAGAATGTGATCTGCTGCTTTGCGCATCTTTTGGGCTGAATGACTCATAGGGCCATGTTCTCACCAATAACTTCGGCGTGTTGCGCTGATAGGTATCCACTACCTATGCGGGAAGATAGGGGCGTGAATTCAGCGGTGAGTAGTCAGGAAATTATTACCGAGCTTCAGTGGCGCGGACTTATTGCACAAAGCACGGACCTTGAAGAACTATCCAAGGTGTGCGCTGATCCTGTGACGCTCTATTGCGGTTTCGACCCAACAGCGCCAAGTTTGCACTTAGGCAATCTGGTCCAAATTCTTACCGTGCGGCGTTTTCAGCAACATGGACATACACCGTTAGCACTTGTTGGCGGCGCGACGGGCTTAATTGGGGACCCAAAGGAGTCTGGTGAGAGAACGCTAAATTCCGTTGGGCTCGTAGGTGAGTGGGTTGAGCGAATCCGGGTTCAGCTCGAACGGTTTTATGAATTCGACGGATCTAACTCCGCGCGGATGGTGAACAACCTTGAGTGGACTCAGGACCTCAATGCAATTGAATTCTTGCGAGATATTGGGAAACACTTCAGTGTGAACAGAATGCTAGATCGGGAAGCGGTTTCAGCGAGACTCGCAAAAGATGGAATCAGTTTCACTGAGTTCAGTTACCAATTGTTGCAATCATTCGATTACCTTGAGCTGTACCGCCGGTACAACTGTGTCTTGCAAACTGGCGGTTCAGACCAGTGGGGAAACATTACGGCGGGCGTTGACCTCGTGCGTCGAGTAGAAGCCAAGGGCGTCCACGCACTGACTACACCACTGCTGACCAGGGCTGATGGTAAGAAGTTCGGCAAAACCGAAAGTGGGACTATCTGGCTCGATCCTGAGTTGACAAGTCCCTATTCATTTTTTCAATACTGGATCAATGCAGATGATCGGGACATCACGAACCTGCTCAAAACATTTAGTTTTAAATCAGAGTCGGAAATTAATGAGCTCGTGCAGGCAACTATTGAGCGACCCCAGGAGCGAGCCGGTCAAAGGTCGTTGGCCAGTGAGTTGACCGAGCTTGTGCACGGTGCGGCTGAACGAGTTGGTGCCGAGGACGCGGGGAAGGCCCTCTTCGGCGGTGGCGATCTCGCTGATCTGCCAGAGTCGACGCTCCAAGCCGCGTTGACTGAAGCTTCATTGGGTGAAGTCGACAAAAGCGAGGTAGTAGATGGAAAATTGCCCACGCTGGACGAATTGTTGGTGCGGTGCGGACTCGCACCGAGCAAGAAGGCGGCCCGTCGCACTATCGCAGAAGGCGGTGCCTACGTGAACAACATCCGGGTTGATCAAGAGGATTTTCAGGTGCCAGTGCGTGAACTCCTTTATGGACAATGGGTAGTATTGCGCCGCGGTCGCAAGGCGTTTGCTGGAGTGGTCGTTAAGTAGTCCCGGACTCGGGACTACTCCTAGCAAGCCCTATCCGAGCCGTTTCAACGCTGCAGGTGCAGGTTTCTGATCTTCTCCGATAGGTAGTGATGACTTCTTTTTCTGACCTTGGTGTGGTGCGCCCTCTGGCGCAGGCGCTTTCTCATTCCGGTTTTTCCGAGCCGTTTCCCATTCAAATCGCGACACTCCCTGATGCCATCGCCGGGCGTGATGTCCTTGGCAGAGGGCGGACCGGCTCGGGCAAAACCTTGGCGTTCGCACTGGCTCTGCTTTCCCGTCTCGATAGCAGGAAAGCCAAGCGGGGCAAGCCTTTAGCGCTTGTACTCTCACCGACTCGCGAACTTGCAATGCAGATTAATGCGACGATCTCCCCGCTTGCGCGGAAGGTGGGTTTGTCGTCGGTGCTGATCGCTGGCGGCATGCCATTTGGTAAGCAGCTACAAGCGCTTGATCACGGTGTTCCGATTGTTGTCGCGACTCCTGGGCGATTGATTGACTTAATGCACAGGGGTGCCGTGGATCTTTCTGATATTGAAATAACAGTTTTAGATGAAGCCGATCTCATGAGCGACATGGGCTTTATGCCTGCGGTTAAGGAAATTCTCGACGCAACCGGCCAAGGTGGACAGAGGCTTTTGTTTAGTGCAACTTTGGACAAGGATGTAGATGCTCTCGTCAAAAAGTACCTCCGCGATCCCATTGAGCACGCGGTTGAATCTGCTGGAATCGCACATGGCGAGATGGATCATCATGTCTTTTTTGTGAAACAAGAAGTGAGAGACGAAATGCTTGCAAAAATCGGTTCTCGCCAAGGACGCACAATTATGTTTGTGCGAACCCAGCGCGGCGCTGATCGGTTGGCTGAGAAGCTTCAAGCCAAAGGCGTTGCGGCGGGAACATTGCATGGGGGGAAGGCTCAAGGGGCCCGTACCAAGGCCCTGGATGCGTTTAAGAGTGGGAAGACTCCCGTCTTGGTAGCCACCAACGTCGCGGCACGTGGTATTCACGTTGACGACATCAGTTTGGTGATTCACGCTGACGCTCCTACTGACCCAAAGGACTATTTGCACCGAGCTGGTCGTACGGCCCGAGCGGGAGAGTCCGGCACCGTTGTGACATTGGCTCGACTCAATCAGCAACGTGAGATGAAAGGTTTGATTAAAAAGGCGTTGGTGGAAGCGACTTTCACGCACATGGACGTGGCAAACCCTGAATTAGCGCGCATTACGGGAGCCCAAGAGCCGACAGGGGAGCCGTGGTTTCCTGCGGTCGAACACGCACCTAAAAAACGTCGTTCATCGCGACCTGGCGGGCACGCCGGCGAGGGCGGTTCTGGCGCAGTTGGCCGCCACAAGCCTCGACACAAGGGCAGATCAGGTGGGTCGGGCTCAGGTGGGTCGGGCTCAGGTGGGTCGGGCTCAGGGGGGGAACGGTCAGATCGACCAAGGAAAGGCTCCGGCGGTGGTCGTGGGCGAGCTGGGGGCGGATCGGGCAAGACACCAGGTGGCCGTCCGGGTGGCCGTCCGGGTGGCAAGCCAAGCGGTAAGCCTGGTGACGGTTCTAGTGGGAAGGCTGGCGGCAAGCCAAGGCATAAGCCAAAGGCATAAGCCAAAGGCATAAGCCAAAGGCATAAGCCAAAGGCATAAGCCAAAGGCATAAGCCCTCGCGCCTTCTACGCTCCGTTTAGTCTGTAAGACCGCGACTCTGCGTAAAATTGGCGTGGCAATTGTGAGTAGTAAATCGGAGCGCCAGCGGTTGACATTGTCCGTTGAGTGAGACCCATTGACTTCGTATATGACCTCTTGGGCCACGCGGCAAAATGGAAACCCAGGGGGGCACGGGTGATCCAGGCAGGAAATAATATTGCGGCTAAAGGGTTTGTCCGATAATTGCAACTAGACAAATTTAAGGATGTGTCCCTTAATGACCCCCGGTGAGAGCCATGAGGGGCCATCCCCTAGAGTAACGACTCCACGCAAGAGTAACGGACGCTTAGGCCGGTCTCGTGGAAACGCCCCAAGATTCTAAAACGAAAAGTCATCCGCGGTGCGGATTTGACTTCACAGTCAAAAATCTGTAAGGTTAAGAATCTGCCCCAATTCCCGCCCGCAAGGACGGATTGTTGGTGCGCGCCCGTAACTTGAGAACTCAACAGTGTGTCACATGTCAATGCCAATTTTATAACCCGATTGGTAATTTTCGGTCTATGACTGTTTATTACCAACGGATTCCTTTGGTTGACAAGAGCACAACAGCTCTGTTAGCCAGTTTCAACTATTCATTTATGGAGAGTTTGATCCTGGCTCAGGACGAACGCTGGCGGCGTGCTTAACACATGCAAGTCGAACGGAAATAAAGGAGCTTGCTCCTTTTGATTAGTGGCGAACGGGTGAGTAACACGTGGGCAACCTGCCCCTGACTCTGGGATAACTACTCGAAAGAGTAGCTAATACCGGATATGAAACCTGGAGACATCTTCGGGTTTGAAAAGTTTTTCGGTCAGGGATGGGCCCGCGGCCTATCAGCTAGTTGGTGAGGTAGTGGCTCACCAAGGCGACGACGGGTAGCCGGCCTGAGAGGGCGACCGGCCACACTGGGACTGAGACACGGCCCAGACTCCTACGGGAGGCAGCAGTGGGGAATATTGCGCAATGGGCGAAAGCCTGACGCAGCAACGCCGCGTGCGGGATGAAGGCCTTCGGGTTGTAAACCGCTTTCAGCAGGGAAGAAGCGAAAGTGACGGTACCTGCAGAAGAAGCACCGGCTAACTACGTGCCAGCAGCCGCGGTAATACGTAGGGTGCAAGCGTTGTCCGGATTTATTGGGCGTAAAGAGCTCGTAGGCGGTTAGTCACGTCGGATGTGAAAACTCAGTGCTTAACACTGAGCCTGCATTCGATACGGGCTGACTAGAGTATTGTAGGGGAGACTGGAACTCCTGGTGTAGCGGTGAAATGCGCAGATATCAGGAAGAACACCGGTGGCGAAGGCGGGTCTCTGGGCAATTACTGACGCTGAGGAGCGAAAGTGTGGGGAGCAAACAGGATTAGATACCCTGGTAGTCCACACCGTAAACGGTGGGCGCTAGGTGTGGGGATCATTCCACGATCTCCGTGCCGCAGCTAACGCATTAAGCGCCCCGCCTGGGGAGTACGGCCGCAAGGCTAAAACTCAAAGGAATTGACGGGGGCCCGCACAAGCGGCGGAGCATGCGGCTTAATTCGATGCAACGCGAAGAACCTTACCTAGGCTTGACAGTTAGGGAAAACTGGTAGAGATACCAGGTGCCGAAAGGCGTCCTAAAACAGGTGGTGCATGGCTGTCGTCAGCTCGTGTCGTGAGATGTTGGGTTAAGTCCCGCAACGAGCGCAACCCTCGTCGTATGTTGCCAGCATTAAGTTGGGGACTCATACGAGACTGCCGGGGTCAACTCGGAGGAAGGTGGGGATGACGTCAAGTCATCATGCCCCTTATGTCTAGGGCTGCACGCATGCTACAATGGCTGGTACAAAGGGCTGCAAAACCGCAAGGTAGAGCGAATCCCAAAAAGCCAGTCTCAGTTCGGATTGGGGTCTGCAACTCGACCCCATGAAGTCGGAGTCGCTAGTAATCGCAGATCAGCAACGCTGCGGTGAATACGTTCCCGGGCCTTGTACACACCGCCCGTCACGTCACGAAAGTCGGCAACACCCGAAGCCAGTGGCCTAACCCGCAAGGGAAGGAGCTGTCGAAGGTGGGGCTGGTGATTGGGACGAAGTCGTAACAAGGTAGCCGTACCGGAAGGTGCGGCTGGATCACCTCCTTTCTAAGGAGCATCTAACGCTTAGGCGTATAGAGCCCCATTCCACGCAAACGTCGTGGAGGGGAAAGCTCAAGGGTGGAACATTGACATGGTGCGAATGCACCGAACTTGAATCTAGTACTGCTTGGGGTAACCCTCGCGTGGAGCGATTTAAATGAGGCAATTAAACACTGACACACTGTTGGGTCCTGAAGATACGGGCGACCGTACTTCGAGGGCCCCTTTTCTGCGGACCACCAGGTTTGTTACTTGGCAGGCGTGGGTTCGAAGGGGAACTGCCCGAATTTTGAGAACTGCATAGTGGACGCGAGCATCTTAATAAACTCATGTTTATTAGAAATTAAGTAATTTCTGTGGCAAGTTATTAAGGGCACACGGTGGATGCCTTGGCATCAGGAGCCGATGAAGGACGTAGGAGGCTGCGAAAAGCCTCGGGGAGCTGTCAACCAAGCTGTGATCCGGGGATGTCCGAATGGGGAAACCCGGCTGGAGTCATGTCCAGTCACCCTTGCCTGAACACATAGGGCAAGAGGCGGGAACGAGGGGAAGTGAAACATCTCAGTACCCTCAGGAAGAGAAAACAAAAGTGATTCCGTTAGTAGTGGCGAGCGAACGCGGAAGAGGCTAAACCATGTTGGCGTGATAGACGCCAGTCGTTGCCAATGTGGGGTCGTGGGATTGTTCAGTTGGTTCTGGCGAACTAGCAGAGAGTAAGAAATGTTTGTCGTAGTTGAAGGCCATGCGAAAGGGCCGGCAGAGAAGGTAAGACCCCTGTAAACGAAACGTCAGACACTCTCGAGCAATATCCCAAGTAGCACCGAGCACGAGAAATTCGGTGTGAATCTGGCGGGACCACCCGCTAAGCCTAAATACTCCCTGATGACCGATAGCGGACAAGTACCGTGAGGGAAAGGTGAAAAGTACCCCGGGAGGGGAGTGAAATAGTACCTGAAACCGTGTGCCTACAAGCCGTTGGAGCCCCCAAGATCTTCGGATCAGGGTGACAGCGTGCCTTTTGAAGAATGAGCCTGCGAGTTATCGATACGTCGCGAGGTTAACCCGTGAGGGGTAGCCGTAGCGAAAGCGAGTCTGAATAGGGCGACGCAGTGGCGTGTCATAGACCCGAAGCGGAGTGATCTACCCATGGCCAGGTTGAAGCGAAGGTAAGACTTCGTGGAGGACCGAACCCACCTAGGTTGAAAACTGGGGGGATGAGTTGTGGGTAGGGGTGAAAGGCCAATCAAACTCCGTTATAGCTGGTTCTCCCCGAAATGCATTTAGGTGCAGCGTCACGCGTTTCTTATCGGAGGTAGAGCACTGGATGAGCTAGGGGGCCCAAAAGCTTACTGAACCCAACCAAACTCCGAATGCCGATAAGTTAGAGCGTGGCAGTGAGACTGCGGGCGATAAGGTTCGTAGTCGAGAGGGAAACAGCCCAGACCACCAACTAAGGCCCCCAAGCGTATGCTAAGTGGGAAAGGATGTGGAGTCGCATAGACAACCAGGAGGTTGGCTTAGAAGCAGCCACCCTTAAAAGAGTGCGTAATAGCTCACTGGTCAAGTGATTCCGCGCCGACAATGTAACGGGGCTCAAGCATACCGCCGAAGTTGTGGCATTCATACCGATAACCCGGCCGCAAGGTCCAGGTGTATGGATGGGTAGGGGAGCGTCGTGTGGCCAGCGAAGCGGCGGGGTAACCCAGCCGTGGAGGCCACACGAGTGAGAATGCAGGCATGAGTAGCGAATGACGGGTGAGAAACCCGTCCGCCGGATGATCAAGGGTTCCAGGGCTAGGCTAATCCGCCCTGGGTAAGTCTGGACCTAAGGCGAGGCCGACAGGCGTAGTCGATGGACAACGGGTTGATATTCCCGTACCGGTGTTAACGCGCCCATGACGAACCTCGTAATGCTAAGAGTATGAAGCGTCGAGCTCCTTCGGGAGTGAGAACGTGGAGCACTCGAACCGAGTGAGTAGTAGTCAAACGATGGGGTGACGCAGGAAGGTAGCTTAACCGCGGCGATGGTAGTCCGCGGCCAAGGTTGTAGGGCGAGATATAGGCAAATCCGTATCTCATGTGCCTGAGAACTGATGGGGAGCCGATTGTGGCGAAGTAAGTGATCCTATGCTGCCGAGAAAAGCCTCTAGTGAGTGTTAACGCCGCCAGTACCCCAAACCAACACAGGTGATCAGGTAGAGAATACTAAGGCGATCGAGTGAACTATGGTTAAGGAACTCGGCAAAATACCCCCGTAACTTCGGGAGAAGGGGGGCCAATTCTGGTGTAGGGGCTTGCCCCCGAAGCTGGAAGTGGCCGCAGAGACCAGGCTGAAGCGACTGTTTACTAAAAACACAGGTCCATGCAAAGTTGCAAAACGACGTATATGGACTGACTCCTGCCCGGTGCTGGAACGTTAAGGGGACCGGTTAGCTCTTCGGAGCGAAGCTGAGAACTTAAGCGCCAGTAAACGGCGGTGGTAACTATAACCATCCTAAGGTAGCGAAATTCCTTGTCGGGTAAGTTCCGACCTGCACGAATGGAGTAACGACTTCAGCGCTGTCTCAACCATAGGCTCGGCGAAATTGCACTACGAGTAAAGATGCTCGTTACGCGTGGCAGGACGGAAAGACCCCGGGACCTTTACTATAGCTTGGTATTGGTGGTCGATTCAATTTGTGTAGGATAGGTGGGAGACTTTGAAGCATGGACGCTAGTTCGTGTGGAGTCATCGTTGAAATACCACTCTGATTGTATTGGCTGTCTAACCTCGAACCGTGATCCGGTTTAGGGACAGTGCCTGGTGGGTAGTTTAACTGGGGCGGTTGCCTCCCAAAAAGTAACGGAGGCGCTCAAAGGTTCCCTCAGCCTGGTTGGTAATCAGGTGTCGAGTGCAAGTGCACAAGGGAGCTTGACTGTGAGACTGACAAGTCGAGCAGGGACGAAAGTCGGAACTAGTGATCCGGCGTCGGCAGGTGGAAGCGGCGTCGCTCAACGGATAAAAGGTACCCCGGGGATAACAGGCTGATCTTGCCCAAGAGTCCATATCGACGGCATGGTTTGGCACCTCGATGTCGGCTCGTCGCATCCTGGGGCTGGAGTAGGTCCCAAGGGTTGGGCTGTTCGCCCATTAAAGCGGTACGCGAGCTGGGTTTAGAACGTCGTGAGACAGTTCGGTCCCTATCCGCCACGCGCGCAGGAGTCTTGAGGAAACCTGTCCCTAGTACGAGAGGACCGGGACGGACGAACCTCTGGTGTGCCAGTTGTCCTGCCAAGGGCACGGCTGGTTAGCTACGTTCGGAAGGGATAACCGCTGAAAGCATCTAAGCGGGAAGCCCGTTCCAAGATAAGGACTCCCACAGGGTTAACCTGGTAAGGACCCCAGTAGATGACTGGGTTGATAGGCCGGAAGTGGAAGTGCAGTAATGCATGCAGCTGACCGGTACTAATAGTCCGAGGACTTGCCTCACATTTTTAATTGCACTCGCGTCCACTGTGCGGTTCCCGAGATTCGGTCGGGAACCTTCTCCAATAGGAGAAAACCAATTGAAATCTCAATAGAGTTTCGGCGGTCATAGCGAAGGGGAAACGCCCGGTTCCATTCCGAACCCGGAAGCTAAGCCCTTCAGCGTCGATGGTACTGCGCGGGTGACTGCGTGGGAGAGTAGAACGTCGCCGGACATTTTTTCACTAAAGGCCACCTTAGGGTGGCCTTTAGTATTTGTACTGCTATACAAGGACACTAGATTCATCAATTCAATAGGGGCAATTCGATCAAGTCATTTATCGGATGCATTAGTTCAAGGAGTCATCGATATGGCAGATCGTCCCACGAGCGGTAGTCCTCGGTCGGATAAGCCTCGGTCGGATAAGCCTCGGTCGGATAAGCCTCGGTCGGATAAGCCTCGGTCGGATAAGCCTCGGTCGGATAAGCCTCGGTCGGATAAGCCTCGGTCG